>CAYOKY010000070.1:0-5947 GCA_964404695.1 Microcaldota archaeon
ACAATTCCTTTCATTTTCATCCTGGATATAGATTTTGCACGGTTGAGGTTCCATTTTATTTCTCACAATGATCTGAACGTTCTCTTGGTAAGGCAGTAACCAGTTAACATTATTGACTTGAAATTCTTTTTTATAAAGGTCGTTGTGGTTGCCTACAATTATTTCATTCTTTTCGTCATCAATTTCCTTGACATAATACGGTCCGTCATCCAAACCTAAGTGTCTTCTCTGGCCTATTGCATAATATTGTATGCCATTGTGTTTGCCGATTATTTCTCCTTTGGTGTTTCGTATGATTCCATTGGCTTGTTCGGTTGTTTGTTTTAAGAATTGTTTGCGGTCATTAGTAAAACAAAGGTCAACGCTCTCACCTTTTTGTTTGATTTCTAATCCGTTTTGTTCTGCGATTTGTTTCACTTCCCGTTTTTCTAGATATCCCAGCGGAAAAATGAGTCTGGATAATTGATTTTGTGTTAGCATGGACAATGCATATGATTGGTCCTTGTTAATGTCTTCAGGTTGTCCGACAGTAAACCGTCCATTGATTTTATACTTTTTTATGTAATGGCCGGTTGCAAACCAGTTATTGTCTTCCAGTGCTTTATTCATAAGCGTACCGAACTTAATCTTGGCGTTGCATACGACGCACGGGTTAGGGGTTCGCCCTGCCGTGTAATCTTCAATAAAATATTTGATGACCTCTTCATGAAACTCTTTTCTTAAATCTAAGACATTGAGTTTAATATTAAGCTGGTCTGCTACATATTGTGCGTTCAATACGGCATTATCATTGGTGTGTTGCATAACGTAACCGGTTATTTTTAATCCCCTGTCTTTGAACATCATGGCCACCACTGAACTGTCAACGCCTCCGCTCATGGCTATAGCAATACTGCCTGATAAACTTGAAAGTAAATCTTCCAGTTCTTTAGGGATAGTTTTAAGATAATCCATATTTTTTATGTGTTCCAGAATTAATTTAAAGGTTTATGACGTTTTCTATTTATTGATTCTCTTTGAAAATTCGGATGTTACATCTTTTACATTCTGTGTTATTGATTCGTGTTGCTTATCATTAATCTTATTGAACGCCAACCCAAGGCGCGCCATAACCTTTTCGCCTTTGTCATATTGTTCCAAGAATTCTGCATCTTCAGTTTCACCCATTTGAAAGCTGTGTTCATTTATTCGCCAGTCATAAATGATTTTATTTTTGCTTATAACTGTGGCCGGGCGAATCATCCAGTCATTAGGTTTGCCCAAAAGTTTTGAAATGCATAAAATATAAGAATTGTAAGTGGGCATGATAGGAAAATTAATGTTAATGTTTAGTTTGGTATTTTTGCTTATTAATGAACTGATAAATTCTGAGCCATTGTTATTTGTTCCATCACCTGTTAGGTACATGTTAATATTTTCATAACTGTACGGTTCTTTTCCAGTGATTTTACTAAGCTCGTTCAAGGGATAATTAATAATTTCCATGCCCTTTAATGGATTAATTTCCGGCACGTGTTCACGATGGATATAACTTTTAAGTTCATTGTGCAAAGGTTGCTGAGTTTCAGGAAGGATAAACCCTGTAGCCAACTTAAAAATTTTGTAGTCCATAGACAATTATCAATTCCATATATTTTTAAAATTGCGTATTAAAACTAATATTATGGATGATATTAAAATGTTTGATCAATTGTTAAATTCTGATAAAATTTTGGTTGCACAGATTGCTCCTGCAGTAAGAGTTTCATTGGCAGAGGAGTTTGGTGCAGATCCAGGTACCGAAACCACTGGGCAGATTATTACTGCCCTGAAAAAACTGGGTTTTAAATATGTTTTTGATACGTCGTTCGGTGCAGACATAGTTGCTTTGGAAGAAGCCAATGAGCTTAAGCACCGCATTGAAAACAATGGACCTTTCCCTATGTTTACTTCATGTTGTATTGGCTGGAAATTGTATGCCCTGCGATTTGATCTGGAAAAGCTTGAAAAGTTTTCAACTGCAATGGCACCGCAGATTACGCTTGGTGCTTTGGCCAAGACATATTTTGCTGAGCAGGCAGGTGTTGATAAGGATAAGATTCAAGTGATTTCAATAATGCCTTGTGTTTCAAAGAAAAAAGAAGCGCAAATGCATGCAAAGGTAGGGTTTCATGAAGTTAACCTTGTTTTGACAACACGCGAGATCGCACAGATATTAAAAGATAAAGATATTAATCCCTTAAAGCTTGAGAACTCTGAATTTGACCAGTTCCTTGGTGAAGCGTCGCGTGGCGGTCGCAAGTTTGGAACGACTGGTGGTGTTGCTGAAGCGGTCATTAATTCTTTGTATGATATGTATGGCGAAAAAAAGACAGTGACAATTGAGGATGACGATGAGATTGGACATTATACTTTCAATATTGCAGGCAAGGAAATTAATGTTGTCAGGATTTATGGCCTCCAGAATTATGTTAAGTTTGTTAAGGAATTGGATGACAAGAGTAAAACAGATAAAGTTTATCATCTGGTTGAAGTTATGGCGTGTCCTTATGGTTGTGTTGGTGGTCCGGGCCAGCCGTTGCCGATTTCAATGGATAAAAACAAGCAACGTTCCCATGCTTTGAGGAGATATGCAAACAAGCAAAAGTATTCTGATCCTTACGCTAATCCTGAGGTTCAAAGGGTTTATGATAAATATTTAATGAAGTTTGGAAGTTGTAAAGCCAAAGCGTTGTTGCACATAGGTTGCGAGATTTGTAAGCTTACATTTGATGAAATGGAGGGAGAATAATATGGATTTTAAATTTCTTAATATTAATTTAAATGAGCATGAGTTTACCGGTGGTTTGAATAATTTTATAAACAAAACCGAATTTGAAACACGGTTTCAGACAATTGAACTTGTGTTGTACGGTTCGTTAGGTTTTTTAATGCCTTTTTTTATTACCAATCAATTGATTCTTGGAGTAATAGTTAATTTTTTCCTTGTCCGTACTGCTATGCATACCAATTTTGTTAAAACTTTGCCAATAATTCTTTTACCTTCACTGGGTTCATTGACTGCCGGCTTTTTATTCGGTTCAAACACAACGTTTTTGATGTATTTCATACCTTTTATATGGACTGCAAACCTGGTTTATGTTTTAGGTTACAAATATTTCAAAATTCATAAGCAGGTTGGCATTTTCAAGTCATCACTGGCAGTTTCATTTGTTAAAGCGTTAACACTTTTCATCCCAGCTTTAATAATGGTTAATTTTTTCAATTTCCCTGAGATATTTCTGCTTGCAATGGGGCCGATACAGTTTGCAACTGCTTTGAGTGGGAGTTTACTTGCAGGTATTGTCTGCAAACCCGCTGATCGCTGTTGAAATTGCAAAGAAATAATTTATTCATTTAATTCTTTCCTATGCAATCACACTATATTTAGAGTTGATCCATAGTTATTTTCGTATGCATTTATTTAATGCTACTTTGAATTTGTTTAGGGATGCTTGTTCTCAATTCTTTTTCCGGATAGTTTTGAATATTCAAAATATGAATAAACAAACAAAAACAGACTGAAAAGTATAATTGGTCCTATTACCAGTACCAATGTATATTTGGGAAAGATAAACCCTGCAAGCGCAATGACTCCAGCTGTTTTGTATAACTTTTCCCCTAACTGATGGGTTTTATTCCATACCTTATCATTGCTTAAAGTCCATGGGGTTCGGATTCCTATAAACCAGTTGCGTTTGGCATGCTCTATGACAGAACCTATAAAGAAAAACAGGATGCCCAGTGCAGGAATTATCATCTGGGTTATATTAAATTCAAAGTTCAGTGACCAGGCAATAACCAACAAATGGATATAGATCAAAAATAGGAAGATTACAAAAACAAACCGGGAATAGTACTTTGAAAACTGTGTTATGTTGGCTTTGAGAGGGTCAATTTTAGGGATGATTTGAAAAAGAGCATATAATACAAGTGATATAAGGGGAAACATAAAAAGACCCCAGAATTTTGGAAGGGAACTGTCTGCTTGTCCCTCTGCATTCCAATGAGAAGCCATGTTTTCCGGCATTGAAGAATAAAAATAAGCACTTGTTCCAAACATCAATAGGATTATTGCAATAGATGCAAGCTTTGTTTTTTCCATGGTAATATAAAATCCCTAAAAGTTTAAATATCTTGAATATGAAAAATATTATGAAGGCCAGATTGGTTGTCTAATAAAATTGTTAAATATCACAATAATCGGTTTTCGTAATTATTCATGTTTACATCTATTTTGATTTTACACATCCAATATTATAAATATCCCATTTCAAGTCTTTGTTTTGTTCCAGTTCGTTTGCCAGTTGTTCTAATATATTTGCCTTAATCTTTTTATAATCTTTAGCAGGAAGTGGAGCGTTTCCAATTGCGTTCCTGAGATTCTTAACATTAAAACAGAACATACTGTCATGCACGTTCTCGCAGTTGTGTGAAAAGTAAAGATCAGTACAATTTTCACACGAATCCAGTTCAAAACATCGCTTGAGTTTCTTTGAATTATGTGTGTGGATGCAGAATGATGCAGACAATGCTATTGAAGTTCCATAAACAAACTCGCTGTCTCTTGGGAAATATGAATAAGCACTGTTTTTTGTTCCAAATGCGTTTACTGTTTCAAAGATGTTTATTGCGCCGTAACCGCATCTAGATGTACGGATAATGTTTTTGTTTTCCCCCACCATAATATCTGGTGAGGCATATGCGATTTTCCAGATATTTCTTTTGATAGTTTCCATGTTTGTAATGTCCGTTTCATCCATTTTGGTTTTTTCGCCTATTTCAAAGCATTCGCGTGAACTTATTATTGCACCGTCAATCGGTGAAAAGATAGGGTGTGTTGATGAATATACTTCAGTACCACTGACAACTGAAGGAATAGTTTTTACTTTGTACATGTTATGTTTTGTCAGGTAATTCCCATAATCTTTCAAAGAACCCAGGTTTTTGCCAAGAACAATTTCACATGTTTTTTTGAATCCTTTTTCTATTTCATCAAAATCTTCTTTTGGTTTCTCTGGTGCAGGCATGCTTGGTACTTCTTTTCTATGTTTGATAGATTCATAAACAATGTCTGTAAGCGAGGGGGTGGTTTTATTTTTCCTCAAATCTTCCTTAATTTGTTCTAATATTGTTTGTTTAATATTTAGATATTTTTCCCTTGAAAGTTGAAGGTTTCCAATTACGTATGATTTATTTAATAAATTAAATGAAAACATGGTATTTTTACAGTTTTGTAGGTAAAACGAGAAATAAACGTCTGATGAATAAACAACGCTGTATACTTCAAAACATCTGTTGTTAAACCCATTTCCAACGGATTTTATCAGGTATTTGCACCCGCCGATGTTATCAACACCGAAAATGTTCTCAGATTCTCTTATCTCTGCACTGCACGCAACGTTCTTTGATTCAACGATCATTGTTGACCTGTAAACGTTCATGCTGTCCATTATCTGTGTTGATTCTGATACATTGGCAGAATTGCCTTGTACAACTCCTCCTGTATAATATATTCTTTCTCCTATTGCGTTTACAATAGAATCAATATCTTTAATTTCATTAATATTTAATGGCTCAAATTTCTTTTTGAAGTCAATTTCAGTGTAGTCAATGATTTTGGCGTTATTGCAATAAAACGGGCAAACCAATGCGACTGGTTTGTTTGAAATTGTTGACGGCTTGATTACAGCAGGCGGAGTGCCTTTAAGAAGCCATTCCTCATAATCCTTTAGTTCACCTATCTCTTCACCTAATAGTATTCTGCAAGTGTCTTTCCATGCCTTGTTTATTACATCGTAGGTTTCCTTTTCATTATCCATATTATCACCTATACTTTGGCACGTCCAATGTTGTAAACGTTTTTATCCAGTTTCTTTGTTTCTTCCAATTCATCTGCCAATTGTTTAATAATTTTGCTTTTGATATT
>CAYOKY010000071.1:0-5912 GCA_964404695.1 Microcaldota archaeon
ATACAACCGGACAGAGCTTCAAATTAAGTATAAAAATAATAAAAAGATAAAGGAAAAACTGAAAAACCTTTTATTCTCTAACCCTTTTTTAGGACTCTTCTTGCAGGCACACCAACTACAGTTACATTAGAAGGAATGTCGTTCACAACTGCCCCTCCTACCCCTATTACTGCATTTTTACCTATAATTAGGTTTTGCCTTGTACAACTATTCGTACCCAAAAAAGCTCCTTCTTTAATTATCACAGTTCCAGAAAGAGTAACGCTTGGACATAACTGAGAATGATCTTCAATTATACAATCATGCTCCACAGTAACTCTTGTATTTATGATTATATTATCCCCTACTTTGGCGCATACCTGAATTACAGCAAAAGGCCCGATGTATGTGCCTTTTCCGATTTCAGCGAATTCAGAGATGCACGCAGTTGGATGAATAATTGTCATGGGCTTAAGGCCCTGCTCAATTAATTCATAATAAATTCTTTTTCTTACTGAATTAGTGCCTATTGCCATAATAAAATGCAAATCTTCATATTCCTGTTTTACTCTTAAAACATCTTTGCTCCCGCCGAGCATTGGAAACCCTAAAACTTCTTTAGTAGCCCCGTCATCAAGAAAACCTACAAGTTTAATTGGCTCAATTCTATCTTTTTCCTTGTTAAATGTATTTATATCATGAATAGCATTCAAAATAACTTTTCCATGCCCACCAGATCCATAAATTATAAGGTTTTTACTCAACGTCTTCATAATTCAGCACCTCATCCTCTTTAATATCCTGGCTCATTTTCATGCCAATAATATTTTTCATATACTTTGGTTTTATTCCTGTGGCAGGCCTTTTAATTGTAATCATATCCAGAGTAATCACTTCACCCTGCTTTAAATCCCTTAAAGCAATAACACTTTTTCTTGCGATTCTTTCAACTTCTTCTTCGCTTTTTGTTAAGTGTTTGTCTGCGCTCCCAATAATCTTTTCCATTTTTCTTATTTTATCAATCATTCCCTTAAAGACTTCCGGATTGCTTGACGCCTTATGGTCCGGCCCGTCCATACTATTATCTAATGTAAAATGCTTTTCAATTACTTTTGCTCCGCATGCCACTGAAGCCATTGCAGCATCAGGCCCTACTGAATGGTCTGAAAATCCGACAAAATAAGGAAAGCTTTCATCCAAAGTTTTCATGGAATTCAGATTTACATTTTCAGGAAGAGTAGGGTAATTAGAAGTGCAGTGAAGCAGAGTAATTTCATTGTGAAATTGCTTAACTGTATTTACTGTATCCATTACTTCTTTCATAGAAGCCATACCTGTTGAAATAATCATTGGTGTTTTATAAGATGCGATTTGCTCCATAAGAGGTATATTATTCATATCTCCTGAGCCCACTTTAAACGCAGGCACTCCAAGCTCATTAAGAAATTCTGCGCTCTCAAAATCAAACGGTGTTGAAATAAAAACAGCCCCTTTTTCATCACAGTATTTTTTTAATTCCCTGAATTCATCTTGTGATAATTCCAGTTTTTTAAGCATTTCCATCTGGCTGTCTGATTTTTCGCCCTCATTCTGGTATTCCACTTTTTCTGCTGTTTTAGTAACCAGTTTTTCTGAGATAAACGTCTGGAATTTTACTGCATCAACCCCAATTTCTATTGCTTTGTCAACCATTTTCTTTGCAATATTTACATCCCCATTGTGATTTACTCCAATTTCTGCAATTATAAAGCATGGAGAGTTCCTTCCAATTGTCCTATCTCCTATTTTAAAGGAAACTTTATTCTTTAAATTGTGGCCGGCTAAAAGAGAGTTTGCCTTTGTTAAATCATTTGGCTCGTCAATATCCAGATTCTTAATATCCTCTTTCATAATATAAACCATTGGCAGCTCTTCTCTAAGTTTTTTGTTTTCAATAACAAAAGGTATTTTTGATATATATACTGAGCCATTCGGCCTGTAGCCGGTTTTGTTCTCCTGCCTTAAAGATATAGATTCATCTTTGAATAAATATTTGCCAACTCTGTCTCCTTCCAGCACAAGTGTATGGTGAACTGGAGCGGAAATTTCACATATTGAAATAAGGGAATTTGCATTATTATCAACTGTCCGTTCAATGCACGCATCAATATCTTTTGCATCCCTATAAGGAATAGTCGGCTGTAAAAGAACCATATAATCATATTCCCTGAACTCGTTTGCAAGATAAGTTATAAGCTCATCATGGGTTGCTTCATCAGTTGCAAGATGCTCAGGCCTTAATTTCATCTTCTTTGCATTAAATAAAACTGTATTGCAAAGATTAAGATATTCCTGAGAATCAGTGGAAACAAATACCTTATCAATATATTTTGAGGACTGGGCATGCTGTATTGAACGTATAACCAAAGGAATATTGTTCACGCTCAGTATATTCTTGTCTTTTATTCCTTTGGAACCGCTTCGTGCAGTAATTACTGCAATAATTCTATTATTCAAATACACACTACTTCGCCTTCAAGAATTTAACATTACTATACTTCTTATCTACATAATTCTTATACTTTTCACTATTTTCCTTAATAGAAGTTATTGAAGAAAGAATCTTATTATTAAATTCCAAATCAAAAACTTCAACAGCTTTTTGACCTGAAACTATGTAATCTCTTTGATCATCCACTTCTGTACGCACAATGTTAGCTCCAGTAATATTATGAACCATTTCACCAACTGAATTGATTGATAAGTTCTCACTAACAAGATTATAGATTGTATCGGATATTTCAGAATTCTTAATTTCAAGAGCTTTAATATACGCATCTGCGGCATCAGAAACTGAACAAAATGCACGGCTTTGATCACCACCAAAAATAGTAATTTCATTATCTACCATAGCTTTGATAGATAAAATATTAATAACTAAATCAAATCTCATTCTAGGAGATACGCCATGCAAAGTTCCCATCCTAAATATAATGGGTCTAAAAGAACCATTCTTTCTATCATACAAAGCTTCCTCAGATTTAAGTTTCAGTTCCGCATATAAAGAAACTGGATTAGTCTCAGATTTCTCATTAAGCATACCCTTATTTTTACTTGCACCATAAACTGAACACGTTGAAGCAAATATCAATTTATTAATATGATAATATTTACAAACGTCTGCAATCATACCAGTAGAAAAATAATTACTTTCAATAGTTGTCTTAGGATTAATCTCAGAAGCAGGATCTCCAACAATGGCTGACAAATGAATAACTGCATCGACATCTTTCATAGAACTTACCAATGTTTCAAGGTTTCGCATGTCTCCATAATTAAACTCAAAAGAAGGATTACTATAAAGTCCCCTTAATCCTTCATCCCCATATAAAAGACAATCAAGAACCCTTACACGATAACCTTTGTTAAGGAGTTTTCTACACAATACAGAACCAAGGTAACCTGCCCCTCCAATAACTAAAACACGATTATGTTTATTATGAGTAGTCATAAAAGAACTGTTTAAATCCTTAGTTACTACAGTACAATCCACCAATTTGCCATCCTTCAAAATTGGAACAGGAATTGATTGGACGGGTAATTTATTTATTCTTTCTTTAGCAGTTTTAATATCGGCAATGGGATCAAGATTAGTAATTTTAATAACGGATTCTTTATCACTAATTCCTCTAATTAAAGCACGTCTAATATCCCCATCATTAACTAAACCTACAAACTTGTCATTATCATCTATAACAAATATAGTTTTTTTTTCTGTTTTGTCAATAATTTCCATGGCGTGAGCAATCGTAGAATTTTTATTAATAATTAAATCTTCAAATTTCATTCATAACCACCTCTGTAAATTGTTTAGATACATCTGGGTAATCCTTCCATGAAGCAATATCTTTTTTATCATCAGCAACTAAAGTCATAAGAGTCAGACCTCTACTCGCATTTTCAGGACACATATACATATTCCATCCCCTAATAGTATATTTATCCTCTTTTTGGCTTACACCATTAGTTCTTCCATTAAAACAAAGTTTCTTTAATAAATCATGATATTCAATATTATCAGTTAAAACCATCCCTCCTCTACCTATAGGTAATGCTTTCCTATACTGAAAAGAAACGCAATATAATGAATTAGGTACATACATATCTTTCCTAAATCGAACTGCTGAATCCCAAACACCAATACCTTCTTTAGTTTCAGCATTAACTATCTCATAAGCACCACTCCACTCTTCATCCCTAAACTTTAACTTAAATCCAGCATTGAGAATTGTCATAGGAATTGACATATAAGTATATTTAGGCACTTCTAAAACAAGCCCTTTCTTCAATAATCCTTTTAGTTTAAGCAACTCAAGAGAAAGAAATACTGCATTGGTTTGACTAGATATTGCTACCCCATACTTTGAACCTGCAAATTTTGAAACTGCACGTTCAAACATATTAATTACTTCTGAATCATTTACTCTCATTATATCCCCCCTATTTATCTTCTCTTTTAACATAAAATAATATAATTCATGTTTCATGTTAATTTTAAACTTATTATCTACTATTCTTCAAACAATTAAAACATTCATACAACAACCCCTATTTTATTAATTAAACAATCATAGATATAAATATAAAAGAACATTTTTATAACTATTTATTGAAATCTTTAGTCCATAACTCTGTTTATAAAGTTTTTAATATTCTTTAAAGGAGATCGAGTAGAGTATATATTTAACCTTGATTTAATAAAATCCTCACGCAATAGTTTAAATTTTTTAATAAAGGAGGAATATTGATTTAAAAAAATATTAAAATCATTAGGGTTATTAACATGAAAGAATATATTATGTTGATAGGTTACTTGCGTAGAATCAGGATTAAGAATAATTACTGGCGTGTCAAATAGAATGGCCTCTATAGCAACGGTAGAATGAGTAGTAATTACAAAATCATAATTTTTGAAAATATCAAATGGACTAATTTGAGCAGAAAGCAAATTAACTTTTTTAGGAAATCTATGTGTTAACTTTTCATATTGTTTCAAATTTTTCTCAGAGGGATGAGGTTTAATATGCAAGATAATTTCTCTTCCCTCTACTAATTTATTAATATAATTTATACTTTTTTTATTATACAGTTTAGAAAAACCATGAGATTGAGTAAACCAAATGATTTCTCTAGGTTGTAACTTATGTTTTTTCTTAACTAAATTTTTAGAGTAATATTTTAAATATCTTAGTGCTCCTACACTCACAATAATAGAGGCATCCCACCCCATTGAAATTAATAAATCACGATAATAATCACCATAAACAAATAAATAATCCGGAAAATATATTTTTTTTGTTGTTAAATGTTTTGGAAAGTTATAACCATAATGATCTTTAGAAATAAAACCATGTTGAATTGCAAATACCTTAATATTATGCCTCTTAGCCACTTGTAAAAAAGTTTGGGGGACAGGACTATACTCATCAAACATAATAATATAAGAAGGATTATTTCTCTTAAAAAATTCATCAAAAAGAAGAAAATATAAATAATTATATAATATATATAATCTGCTTTTAGAAAGAATATCTTTTAAATCAGGATTATCTATTTGAGATTGCAAATAAGTATAATTATTTGAAAAACGATGAATTTTATAAATCATTGATAAATTAAAAAAAGATTCTGGAGAAATAAACAACTTATCTTTATCAGATGAAGATCTAGAGTTATATATAGAAAATTTACTTAAGTTTCTATATTCTGAACCAAAAGCAAAAATAGTATTTTTAGGATACCAAATCAAAGATTCTCCCTGAACAGATAATTCTGAACTGAATAATTTTATAAATAAACAGTAAATATACATAAGATACAAATGAAAGGAGGAAAAAGAAACATTAAAATTTCTATTACTTAAATTATAAAGAATACGAGTAAAATCAAACCCA
>CAYOKY010000072.1:0-5885 GCA_964404695.1 Microcaldota archaeon
CACGCTTTTAAGAATACAGTCAGTCCAGCATTTGTCTTTAACCCTTAACAGTGCATTTCTGACGCACTTAAGCTGAACATTGGGCACCCTTGTTTCCTTATCGAGGGTGTACCGCCCCAGCCAAACTATCCACCTGACGCTGTCCCAGTAAGGTACAGCAATACAAAATCACTAGAATGGTGTTACATTGTCGCCTATCCGCATCCCAAAAGATACGACATAACGGCTCCCATTTACTCTGCGCTAACAATTCTATATTACAACATCAGACTATAGTAAAGCTCCACGGGGTCTTCGTTTCCCCTTGGAAGTCCACTGCATACTCACAGTGTAGTAGGTTCACCAGGTCCCAGCATGGGACAGTAGGAGACACGTTACGCCATTCATGCAAGTCACCAATTAAGCGACGAGGTATTACGCTACCTTAAGAGCCTCAAGGTTAGGCCCGCACTTTACCGGCGCTTAGGTCCGTTGAAACAGACTTTCACGTACCGGCAGTGAGCAGACGTCGGCCATCATACTAGGCTTTACAGCTTTGCGATGACCTTTGTTTTTGGTAAACAGTCGGAGTTCTCTAGTCTCTGCGACCTGCGGTTCCGTTAAAAACTGCAGGCATGGCTTATACCGAAGGTACGCCACTAATTTGCCTAGTTCCTTAAGGAGAATTATCCCATCACGCCTGGGCTTCTTCTGCCAGGAGCACCTGTGCTGGTTCTTGGTACGGTTATATTGGGTCGAACAAGTTCTCTTTTTAAGAGCACTTGGCCTAAGCAAAACTTTGCAGCCTTTAGGTAATTTGAACCTCTTCTCCTCATTACAAGTCTCCGAGGATCTGTTAACCTTAGTAGGAGTCTCCTCCTAATTGCTTAGCCGAATGCGTCAAGAACATGCCTTGCGTTGCCGCATCTACCAATATAGGGCAGGAATATTAACCTGCTTCCCTTTTGCCTCAACGGGGTTACCGTCTGGCTTAGGACCGCCTAACCCTTGGCTGATGAACGTTGCCAAGGAACCCGTGTCCTTCCGGCGCCCAGGTTTTTCACCTGGATTTGATGTTACTAACACCAGGATATTCGTATCAATCTGGTCCATACGACCTTACGGCCGTACTTCTGCCCAAACTGATCGCCCTTCTAAAGAATCATTCTTTCTTCAAAGAATGCCTTGAGGTATCGGTGCTTGGCTTTAGCCCCGTACATTTTCAAAGGCAGCGCCCTCGACTGGTCCGCTATTACGCGTTGTTTAAAGGATGGCTGCTTCTGAGCCTACCTTCCAGTTGTCTGAGGAGGGTGCCTCCTTTAGATTAACACTTAGCCAAGTCTTTAGGACCTTAACCTCAATTCTGGTCGTTCCCATAATGGCCCACTAGCTTACCCAGTGGAACCCTACTACTATCGTCTACGATGATTAGGTATTCGGAGATCAACAGAAAGGTAAGGAATTTCTCCCCCAGCACTTTCAATTGGTGCTCTACCCCCTAATCCATCTCAAATAGCGCTATCCTGAGGGATATTTCGAAGGGAACCTGCTATCCCCGAGCTCGAATGGTCTTTTGCCCCTAGACACGAGTCACCTGAGTGGATAAAACCAACACCAGTTGACGGCCTCCACCAGCGGTAGAGCTGGCTTCACCGTGCTCGAGCCTAGTTCGCCCGGATTCAGGTTTAAAGATAGTGACTAGACCCCACTTTCGTAGGGCGTCCCTCGTAAACTGCGGACTTTTCGCTTTCGCTCCGGCTCACGCCTTGCCACTATCATTAACTCCCTGGCCCTTGCTTCGAGAAGGACAGTATGACACTGGCGACTTACTTCGATACATTCTTTTCAAAATGCATCTTCAATAAGAAGATCCTTCCATGCCATACCAACTTGTCTCCATTCAGTTTCAGGTTCTTTTCGCACCCCTTGTCGGGGTCCTTTTCAGCTTTCCCTCACGGTACTAATCTACTATCGGTCTAAGGTTATATTTAGGCTTAGGAGTTGATACTCCCATATTCAGACACCAGACCTAAGGTGCCCTACTCGTTTGTTCCACACCAATTTGCTTGATTTACGGGACTATCACCCTCTTTGGTTTAACTTTCCAGATAATTCAAATCACAAACTGCTGATTATGAACCCCACATCCCAACCTATGTTACCATAGGAGGTTCAGGTTGGCCTGTTTGGCTTTCAATCGCCTTTACTAACCAAATCGCTTTTGCTTTCTTTTCCTCTCCCTACTAGAATGTTTTACTTTAGGAGGTGACTGCGGAATCTCAGGATCAAAGGATGCGTGCGCCTCCCCTGAGCTTATCACAGCTTGCCATGCCGCGTCTTACCTTAGCCAAGCCATCCACTGAATGGATTAATGTAACAATCAAATCCATTTTTTTACTTCACAACATCTCTTCGTCCTCATAAGTGAAGGTTCTTCCTAAATAGTCAGAAACCTACTGTACAACAATTTTCATTGAATGTACAGTAAACCTATTTGATAAGTGGTTATCTTTATAAATGTATCTTCGTATAGTTCGGGTTTGTTCGTAAAAATAGAACAGCTGTTCTACAAAGTAGAACGTTACTCTCCTTTATTCATGCTTTTATATTAGATTTTATTTAAACGTTTTAATGTATATATATCTAATTAAAACTATCTAATTAAAACTATTTAATTAAAACTATCTAACAATTTAAAACTTAAAAAACACCATTTCTAGTATGTTGTCTTCTAAAATCAAATACTGCTCTTTTAAATATTAATTGCATATGTTTGAGGTTTGGGTCACATTTTACCCCATGTGCACTATTCATATTAATACTTAAAACGGGTCTTTCATTTTTATTGCCATGGTGTCCAATGATCAATCCATGATTTTGTAAAAAATGCAAAGCATTGTTTATTTCTTTGGTTTTTTGTTTAAATCCATTTTGTTGTGTGTTCTCTAGAATGTGTGTTATACTATTATATGAGCCATCTATTGCCCACTGTCCTTGTTTCTTAGAAAATCCATTCCATAATATTGTTTTAATAAGTTCAGGGTTTTGTCCTTTTTGTTTAAGATACTCTGCGGTATCATTATCAATGTAAAATTCATATTCCTCTGTATCGCATTCATAACTTTCCTCATCGCTTAACGGTGCTGACGTTTGGTTTTGTGTTTCATCATATTCAAATTTTTTGATAATGCTGTCCAGCTTGTCAAATATTGTACACATTTTATTATCATATTCATTTTGATTTTTGTTTTTTGTTTCTGGGGTGGTTGAAGTTGCAGTGATATTCCCGATCTGGTCAAACAATATATCCTTTTGAAACTTTTGTAGGAGTTCCCTGATTTCTTTTGCATTTATTGTCTTTGCATATCCCCTTTGTTTTTCTGTAAGCAGTTCGCTGTCCAGAGTTATTATGGTTGTTATTATGGTTGATATTAGGTCATACGGTAGGTTGGTTAAGTTATTGATCTGCCAGATTATGGCGTTTCTTTCTCTGATATCATTATGGTATTTATTTCTTATGTTTTCCTGGAATATGCGCATATCAACATTTTCTTTATTTTGAACTTTTAATTCATCTTTCAATGTGCTGTTGATTTCTTCAAATGTAAGCAGTCGTAATCTTGGCCAGCGTTTTTTCAGGTAATATATGACTGCCATGTTTGGGCTTTCAAGTTTAGTATGGTTGTCTCTTTTTTGCGCATCAACTTCTGCCTGTATCAGAAAAAATAAATCCTTAAGATGTCTTTTTTGTTTAAGTTTGTTGATAAATTCGGTTTTGTTTTCTACTTCACTTGCTAGTGACAGGTCAAGGTAGGGTGAACATTCCCCGCGGTCATTAATTTTCATGGCATAAAGGTACGGCTGTGCATAAACACATTCTGTCAACTGGTCCCATTCTTTTTGAGTCATTTTACGGTCTTCAATATCTTTTAATTGTTGTGTTGTTGCGAAATCCGGAAGTTCTTTAATGTCCATATCCTCAAACGCATCATAAATGTCAACCTTGTAATGGATTTCATTTGGAATGCTTAATTTCTGCCTGATTTCTTTTTTAAGTTTCATTGAACCTTCTTCAAATATTTCGCACAATTCGTTAAGGTAATCCTCATGATTCATTGGGGTGCAAACTAAAGTGTAGTTGTATTCTGTTTCAAGTACCATAATTTTTAATATTCGTTTCCATAGCAATTCCATTTCATTTTCCTTTGCTAGTATCCTCTTTTCTAGTTCTGAAACCGTGCAGTTGTTAATGTTTAATATTTCCAATATATATTCAATGGTTTTGCCAAGGTTATTGTTTTCATTCATTCTGTCTAGGATGATTTTTTCTTTATCATTTAATTTGTCAGCCAAATTATTAATATCTGTTGTGTCATTGCAGGTAACTCTTATTTCTCCATTGTTTTTTATAATCAGGCTAAAATTAAAGTTTGGAAATGTTTCATGCATTTGGTCGTTAAATATTTTATTGTTTGCCGAGCTAACTATGCGTGTTTTAACTTCTTTAGGAGTTAATAGTTTGAGTGGGTTTCCTGCATATTTTTCTATAACACGTCTCATGTTTTTATCGTTGTGGGATATGTAAGCTACAACAAACAATGCTTCCGGTCTTTCATATAATTTGTCCAGATCTTTTCCAAGCCCGTTATTTTCATTTTCAAGTGTTTTGATTATTAATTCTAGTTCAATGGAATTCTCGTCAGCTAGTTTTGGTTGGATTTGATTTTCTGTAGTATGTTTGTTTGTCAAATCAAAAATGGTCTCTTCTAAATGAATAGTAATATACTGATGGTTGTCCCTGGTTTGAAGATATTCTCTGATAGTTGCAAGGCCTTCCCAAAGATAGTTAATCTTCATTTTGTGTTCAAGAATATTCCTTTTCTTTTTTAGTATGCATTTTAGTTTGTTTGTTGATTTGCAAACTACCTTTGCATTTGTGTTTGTTGGTTTGCAAACTACCTTTGCATCTGTAAGTGTGGGGGGCATGTAATAATTTATGTTAAATAATGCTTTTAAGCTTATGTGAGTTGGTTTTTTAATTTTAATCCTGCCTTTTTTATCATGCGATTGTTTACTGCACTTAACTTTGGACAGATTGCAAGCTTGGAAAAGGCATATTCAATTTTGCAAAATGAAAATGTTAAACCCGTTGAAAGTTTGCATTTGACATTAAACTTCTTAGGTGAAATTGATGAGGGCAATGTGGGTATGTTGATTGAAAAATTTAATACTGTTAAGTTTCATTGCTTTTACATGACAATTAAAGGACTAGGTTTTTTCCCCAGCTCTTTTGAACCAAACATTGTATGGGCAGGAGTTGAACATAACATTGATTTGAATCGTTTGGTTATGGAAATGGATAATGTCCTGAATTTTAAAAGGAAACGAAAATTTTCTGTTCATTTAACTATTGCGCGTGTTAAACGTCCTATTTCAAAACATGGTATTCAAGAACTATTAACTTTTTCTAATGTTCAATTTGCCACTGTTAGGATTGACAGGTTTAGTTTAATGCAAAGCGTTTTAACCAATAAAGGTTCCATATATACATCTTTAGGTGAATTCCATGCTTCAAATTGATGTTATTGGTGGATTGTATGCTACAGCTTGATAAAATTATAACTTCGGATCTTCGCTTAAATCTTTTACGATACTTTTTAGTTGAAAAACCTACGGCTAAGGCAAGCATCAGGCAGTTGTCACGTGAACTTAATTATGCGCCGTCCCATGTTAAACAGGAGCTTGACGTTTTGGAAACTGCGGGCATCCTTGAAAGTCAAAAGATAGCTAACCATAAGGTATATGTGTTAGTTTACCAGGGCCCTTTGATTAAGGTTTTCCAGTCTGAACCGCATTTATTGTTGGACAAACTTAAGGATGTAGCAGGCATGACGTTGGCTTATGTA
>CAYOKY010000073.1:0-5776 GCA_964404695.1 Microcaldota archaeon
GCGAAGTCGAACGGGGATCTCTTGAAGGTGTTTAATATTGGTTCAAGGGATTCCAAAAGCTCATCAACCTGTTCAACTGCAAGCCCGTATGATTTGGCCGCGTTTTCCAGCATTTCATCCATTTCTTCCCTGCTTATTTCAATTGTCGGATCATTAACCACAAAGTCTGCAAACTGGTTTGGTTTTCCCTTGTGCATATCTTTAATTGCCCTAAGGGAATGCTGTCTCAACTTTTCATGGATTTCCTCTCTTTTTGCGCCTTGCCTTGATGCTGCAAGGCTTAATGCATCTTCTATTATCATGAACTGTTTATTATCCTCAAACTCACTTTCAAATGCATCCTCATAAATCATAAGTCCTTTTGCGATATCTATTGATAAAATCAGGCATGAATCCATAATCATAAAACCCGGGGCCATGGTTAACCTTCTTCCTGCAGAATCATCTAAACTTCGTTCCAGCCATTGCTCTGCCGCAACCGAAAGTGCAGTTTGAACAAAAGCAAATAACAACCTAGCCAAGCTACTCAGACGTTCATTATCCTTAGGGTTTTGTTTCTGCGGCATTGCAGACGATCCTTTTTGTAGTTCATCAAAAAATTCGCAAACCTGGCCAAGGCCTTGCATTAATCTTTCATTTGTTGCCATCTTTTTTAATTCTGCAGCAATATTAGCAAGTGATTCCAAAATCATTGCATCAACAATGCGCGGATATGTCTGGCCAATTACTTTGTAATCATCTTTGAACCCGGTCTTTTCAACGAACCTTTCGTTAAGTTCTTTCACCTTGTCTTTGTCACCTTTGCAAAGCTTAAGGAAAGATTCCTGTGTTCCAACAGCGCCCTTCAAACCCTTAGCTTTAAGCATCTCCTGTTGTGTAAACTCTAAATGTCTCAGGCATAGAACAAGCGGTTCAAGCCACATTGCAATGCGCTTGCCCAATGTTGTGGTCTGTGCAGGAACATAATGAGTCCTGCCTACAATTGTAAGGTCTTTATATTGCTCTGCAAGTTTTGACCAATGGTAAATTGTTGTGACCAGCCTTTTCTTGATTAGATCTAATCCTTTATTATAAATTACTAGGTCTGCATTGTCTGTTATGTCACAACTCGTGGCACCCAAGTGGATTATACGCCTTGCATTTGGGCACTGATCCCCAAAAGCACGTAAATGTGCCACCACATCATGCTTAGTTTGTCCTTCGTACTTAATCGCAGTTTCCCAGTTAATCTTATCCATAAACTGTTTAAGCTCTTCAACCTGCTCTTTTGTAACCAACAGCTCTCCTTTATCATTTGTGATACCACTTTCATAAGTACTTTCAGCAAGTGCCGTCCACATTTTTCTCCATGTTGAATATTTTGTCTGGTTTGAAACAAGGTCACGCATTTCCTCTGAAGGATACCTGTCTCTCAAAGGGTCGCTTGCCTGACCATAATATACATCATTGGGTATAATTTTATTATCCTTTGCAAGTACAGTTGTATAACCAAATTGTTTAAGAAAATCAGCAATTTTTTCAAGGTCATCATTAAATTGTTTATCACTTATTGGGTCTGGTTCACCTTTATAAGCATCTTTTCCAAGAATATTTTGAATTTCGCTTTTAGGCACATCTCCTTTATCTGTTGGAACTTTATTGTTACCTGTTTTATCCTGATCTATAATTTTTATATGTGACATAAAAAGCACCTCTGTTATTTTAATAGTTTATTACAAATATATTAGTATATATATATATACTTAAATTTAAATATAGAAATATGTGTTTGATTATGTTTAAAATGTTATTGGATTAATTAGTTTATTGTGTATATACATGAACAATGAATCAAGAACGCATTATTTTAAATTAAAGGTTCCAGACCGGAAAGGGCTCAAGAAAGGCCAATATCCTCAGGGCTTACAATGGTTCTTTTTAGGACGCATGCTACAGGTTGCTCTGCAAAAAGAGCTCTATGAAAATAAGCAGTTTTGGGAGAAAAACCAAGAATTTACTATTACTAAAACAGCAGAAATACTTAAGGTTAAACGACATAAAATTTATTGGCATGTCAGGAAAGGACAAATAAAAGCAAACAGAAGAAAAAATGGTGAAAAGACAATTTTGTATGTTCCTTATGGAGAAATTGTAAGAATAATCCAGGAACATAAGACAAAACTTA
Source organism: Microcaldota archaeon (assembly GCA_964404695.1). GTDB lineage: Archaea > Micrarchaeota > Micrarchaeia > Anstonellales > JAGGVH01 > JAGGVH01. The sequence goes on from CAYOKY010000073.1 coordinate 2,165, forward strand.
CATCTGATGAGATTGCAGAGATGACTGGTCTCCCTAAATATACTGTCGAACATATAGATTACAGGGAAGATTTCTTTAACAGGCTTCCTTCTGACCCTTTGTTTTCCGGGTTTTCAGTAAAGAATTTCATTCCTGATGAAACCGGTTTAAGTCCATGGAAACAGTTTTATAGTAAATTTATAGGCAAAAATTCCCTTTATCCGCCTGGTTTTGTTAACGATTGGGCAAAGTCACTAGGCATAAATAATACAAACATGGATAGAACACTACTTCAAAAAATGATGAAAAATGGTGATATAAAAGCGGTTAAAGTTAAAGGCGTATGGAGAGTTGACAAAGAAGAAGTTAAGCGTATTGAAAACATTCAGAACAATTGCTGTTATGCACAGGAAGCGGCTGAATGTTTGGAAATTACAAGGCATCAGGTTGAGCATTTATTGAAAGATGGATACCTGGAGAAAACCAAGGACATTCTTGGGTCGGAAAGAATTAGCGTTAATAGTGTAATTGAGCTGGCTGAAAAAGGGTTGGATAATTATTTTTATCGTAATGCAAGGGGAAATCTTTGCGGTTATAATTTGCAAAAATTATGTGAGGAAAACTACACTGGTTATTTGGCAAGACCCATTCGTCAACTTAAAATTGTGAATGAAACCGAAGAAAGTAAAAAGTGTATTGACATAAAACAGAAAAAGGCCTTGGAAATGATGTTTGAATGGCTCAAACCGCAAATCAGAATGAATTGTTATCCCAAATATATTCTTAAAAAGTACGTTGCCCTGGCTAAAAAGATTGAACTGGAAAGTAATTTTAATTACAAACAGATTTTTTATTACATGGTGGCCAAAAACATTGTGTTTGAAAAAGAACTGCCTGAAGAAAAGTATGTTGCAATTGTTAATGAATTAAACATGTATTTCCCTGTAAATAGTTTATCTAATGCTGGTTGTTCACAGGCTTTGATTAATTTTATTATGCCTATGGAAGAAATTCAAGTTATGGAACTGCCCGGTTTGTGCGATCAGGTGATTGGTCCAAAATATGGGGAAATCCTGAACCAAATGTTTAACTGGCTTAAACCACAAGTTGATGTTAATAATTCTCCTGATCAAATATTGAATAAATACATAACCCTAGCAAAAAAGATTGAATGGAACAGCGATTTTAATTATAAACAGATTTTTTATTACATGATGGCAAAAAATATTGTTTTTAATGAAGAATTGCCTCGTGATGATCGTGTTGCTCTTATCAATGAATTAAACATGTATCACCCATTGGATGTTTTGTTTAATCGTGGTTATTCACTTCAAACGATTAAGATTATTGCAGAATGTAACGGGATTGAAATTCTGGGACTGCCCGGCCTGCAGGATCTGGTTGTTGCCCGGGAGAATTATGTCAACCTTTTAGATCTTTGTCCGGGAAAAATAGTTTAAATCTTGGTTTTGGCTAAGTGATTGGTCTTGATTACCTTTTTAAAATTTCCTTTTATTTATACAACCATGTTTTTGTTATACATACTCATTGGTTTTATTGTTAAGTTAAGCACAGGGCTGGATGATGCACTAATCCATATCCCTATTGTATCCAATATTTCAAAGACCAGGGTCGGTCAGTTTTCATATGCACTAGGTTTTATGCTGGCAGTAGTTGTTGCAATATTTGTATCTATCGGATTGGCTAAATTTATAAGGGATCTCCCTTTTCATAATTATATTGCCGGCGGGTTAATTTTCATGTTTGCATTAATAGTATATTTTGATTTGTTTGCGTTGCACGTGGATAATATTAAGAAACCCAAATATAAGAGATATAACCTGAAAAGAATAATAACTTTAATAGTCATGGGCTTTTCATTATCCTTAATAACAATCATTGATGATGTGTTGGTATTTTCAACCTTGTTTATTAATGCTGATACTTTGATATTTACAGTAATGGGCATTTTATTTGCCGCGTTCTTTGAAATAACATTAATACTTTTCCTGGCCCGTAGAGTTAAGAAGATAAAATATCAAAAAGAATTGTCAACTGTTGTGTTGATAATATTAAGTTTATTGGTGTTGTTTGGGATTATTTAGTTATATTTTTCAAAAATGATTACTTTTATTTTCTTTGCATTAATATGAATGCTTTTAAAAATATTACTTTGATTGTTTTATAGATTGAAATGGTTGCAGGCAAAATAATAAAGTTAAACAGAAGACATATTCCTCAGCTTGTGCAGGTTAATTATGAATCTGAACATCACGGCGACAAGGTAAATAAGATTAGTCGCAACGATATGAACAAAGAGTTGATAAAAAGGTTTCAAGGCAATGAACTGTTTTTTGGTTATAAGCTAAATAATGAAATTGCCGGTTATGCAACATTAAAGCCAGAATTTCCAGGCCATAAACATTGTGAACTTTACTGGTTAGCCGTTAAAAAGAAATATCAGGGACAAGGTATTGGTACTGTGCTTGTTAAATTTATTGAAGATTACGCAAAGAAAAAAGGGTTCAGGGCAATATATGTATACACAGGCAAAACCATGAAGAAAACCATTGAATTTTACCTTAAAAATAAGTACAAAAAGATTAATGAGTTTCCTGAGTATTATGGCTATTCAAAAGGAAATACTACGGCTGTACTTTTTGGCAAGCAATTGAGATAAGCTTATAGTTCTATTCTACTTTTTAATATTTGGTGATAATATGAAAATGATTTCATTATTTGACAAAAAAATAAAAAATCTGGACATTTGGGATATTGGTCTTGGTAAGCTTGCAGTGTTCTTTGCAACATTGTTTATTGTAAGTTTACTGCCAGTGATTGCAACTTTAGATTGGTACATATATCTTGTAATTGCAGGGATATTTGCTGCAAGGCCATTGTCAAAGTTCCTTAACAAATAAAGGGATTACTGAAAATAAAGAGAATATTCTTTTTTGTTACAAATACCCATACCCTACCAACAACAGGTTTTTATAGTATGAATGTGTATAATTTATATGCTTGATAAAAATGAGCTACTTAAATTAAAAGAAGAGCATAGTACTGCAAAAAAATCGATTGGATTATTCAATAAGGAGCAATTAGATGAAATTGTAGAACTATCAGAATGGCTGCAGAATTTGATTACTGAAACTGAAAAAATGAATAAATTAAGCAGCACCACAGATAAAAATATGCACCATATGATAAAACTCCATAAAAAAAAGGAAAAATTAGGCAAAGAAAAGCACATTTTTGAGGCAACTGTTTCTAATGAGATGAAAAAGAAAGCTCTTCCCATAGACATTGGAAAAAGAATGATTGACATTATCCAACTTTTAAAATCTAATAAAATTGATTCTATTGGTTCCAAATTTAATTATTTCACAGAGTTGTTGAAATCAAAGCAAGTTTATTACACAAATGAAGAAACATTAACAAAAGAGAGAATTCTCATTGAAAGAGAAGTGGACAAAAGTAATAAACTGCTTAAAGATATTGATACCTTAAAGAGCACTACAATTAATATTAACAAAGTTAATTCGCACAAAGAATACTTAACCGAATTAGAAAAATTAGAAATACTTAGAACAAAGTACATAAAATTTTTATTATCCTTAAAAGTTGTAGAAT
>CAYOKY010000074.1:0-5764 GCA_964404695.1 Microcaldota archaeon
CGAAGAATGTGAAAATGATGGAAGCGCATGCCTGCCTGTGGAATGTTCTGATTTTTGTGAGAATGAAATAATGTATTGGAATGGCTATTATGACACTGAAGAAGAAGAGTGCATATACATTGAGAATAACTGCATGTACGGCTGTGAGCTGGTCAGGGAGCCTGATGAGTGCGCCTGTCCGGACTCCTGCGACGGCGATACGCTGAAGCACAATGGAGAATATACAAAAGAGAGCAATTCCTGCACCTTTACACTCACAACTTGTGAATATGATTGTGAAAACGGAGAGTGTCTTGAATCTTCCGAATGTCCAACTTATTGTGATGAAGACATTCCCTATGATATTCTTTACTATGATGGGGCTTACAGCGAAGGAAACCCACTTGCCGGCCCCGGTTGTTATTATACTGAAAAAACCTGCTATGCAGACTGTGCAGATGACGAAAAAAGTTGCGAGCCGTGCAATTTAGATACCCAATGCCCGAGCTGGTGCGATGATGATGCTAAAAAAATGCACGCTGGAAAGTGCGGGAGTAATGGAGAATGTTCCTGGGTAGTAACTTCCTGCGGTCAAAGCGGGTGCAATGAAGATGAAACCGCATGCAGTTTGGAAGAATGCTCAAGCAATGCACACTGCCAGGATTCCTGCGAGAACGGAATACTCACCAACGGCTATTGTGTTGACGGTTCATGCATCTATCTCCTTGAAGGGTGCGAAGTAAAATGCAATGAAGAAGGAACTGCATGTGAAGGATGCACGGGTGCTGCCGACTGCCCGAACAAATGCGAAGAAGATGTTGCGTACACTGGAAAATGCGACATTGCACTCGAAAAGTGTTTTTATACTGCTTACGAAGATTGTTGGTATGGGTGCAACGAGGAGGAAACATCATGTGGAGCATGCATTGCAGATTCTGACTGCCTTAGCGAACCCTACTGTTTTCAAGGCAAGATATCCGAATCAGTATGCGATACAAATTTAGGATATTGCGTTGAGCAGATTGCAGAAGAATGCCCATCAGATTGTCATCCAACCAAATCTGCAACATGCGGAATACATATAGGCGATGCTTTTTTCACAAATCAAGCCGGAGTTGTACTGCCAATTAAAAATGCGCTGGTTACTGCCATATGGTATGATAATGAAGGGGACGTTCTGAAAGAGCTTCAGCCAAGAGCAACCACAAGCACGGGAAATATAATATTTTCCGAAAATGAAAAGTATATGTATAGTATGGGAACACTAGAAATAACAATTACTTTACATGATTTTAATAACCGGTTTGAAATTTTATATGGAAACAATGTTTTTGATGCAGTAAACTGGAAATTACTGACTGCCAATGCCCCGAATTTTACTTATTCTATTGAAGTAGACCCAAGCGATCCGGGAACTTACAATGTTGATTTTGATTTTAATACTATTGCTGACGGCGATAGGTTTGCTAAAATCTATTACCATAATTATGAAGCAGTTGAGTTTTCCGAGAATGGGCTGGGAGTTCCAGTTGACCACCTGCCCCCAGTAGCAGTTTATGTGGATGGTAATTATGGGTGTTCTGCATGTTATTACGGCCAGTGCAACCCGAACCCAACATGGGAATGGGGAATTTTCTATGACCCTGGCAACAGCGGTTTTATGGACGGCTCTTCTCCGCATAATTTAGAATGGCATGAATTCTGCCATCACATAATGGCGGACAGCTCGTACATACCATGTCTGTCTGCCGGAGACGGAAATCATAACGGATTTGCCAATTCTGAATCGCGTGATTCCTGGATTGAGGGGTGGGCTGAATTCTGCTCTCTAATGATAAAGGATTATTATGCATATCCAAACCCGCATATGTATGGAGGTCTGAATATGGAAGTTGGAAATACAGTGCAGGGTGAGGAAGAGATTGCAGTTGCAAGCGCACTTTGGGATTTATATGACAGTGGCCCAGGCGGGGACGGAATTGATTTATCAAGAGACCAAATTTGGAATATTCTTGGAAGTCCCCAGCAGTTCCCGGGAGAGGCAAACCCGAGACTGATTGATAATTTCTACGATATTTATGTTGCCTTTGACCAGTCAGGCCTTCTAGGAATACATGGAGATGTTGACGGCGACGGAATTAATAATTGGGACGAAATCTTTATTCTAAGAGAGTGCTACGCAGATGATGACGGAAATGGAAACTGGGATGCAGGTGAAGATATTGGCTATACCCTAGATGCTGCAGGCAATCCGCGCTTTGCAGATTTTGACGGAAAGCAGGCATATGCACAAAGGCCTGAAAAAAACGGTTCTTACCTCAAGTTTGATATCGCAGATGAGGATGGAAATTCCGTGGAGAACTGCACAATATTTGTTGATGTTGTCTTTAATGCAGATTACAACAATGGGGAGAACTGGGATTTCGCTTATTCCCTTCCGCTTGAGGGCTCACAAATTTACTTTGAGCAGATACCAGAGCAATATAATTCAACAGTTGAAGTAACCGCCCTATGCGAAAATAAAACAGCAGACGGCGCCTTCTTTAATAGCATTGATTTTGCAGTAGATTACAATCCAGAAGCAGGTTATGTTTATGAATTTGAAATGGTAATTTCAGAGGGAGTTCTGGAGAGTGAAAGCGGAAATGAAATTGGCAATGGAAATGAAGGTCAAAATGAAAATCAAACCGAAAGCGGAACAGAAAACGGAGAAACAACAAGTACAGAAGAAAAAACAAATACTTTAATAGTAGTAATAGCAGGAGTGGTAATTATAGCTGTTTTAGCTTGGGTGATGAGCAGAGCAAAAAAACACCATAAAAAATAATTGATAAAACGAAAATCAAAAGTGATACTTTGATTGGGTGATTGCATTTGCCAAAATGCACTTTCCCAAACTTCTTTAATTTACAAACTATTTCTTTATTTTCATTATTATTCAATATTATTCAAGAACAGCTTTGATTCTCCTGATTCCGGCAGCACTTGATTCTTCCTTAATGATTTTGAAGTTCCCCAATTCAGTGGTATTATCAACATGCGGACCCATACAAATCTCCTTGGAATAATCACCAACAAAATAAACAAAAACTTTCTCAGGATACCTGTCCCCAAACTCTGCCTGCGCACCAATGTTTAATGCATCCTTTAATGTCATTTCTTTTCTGGTGATCTCAAGGCCTAAATTAATTACCTTGTTAACTTCATCTTCAACTTTTTTCTTTTCATCATCAGTAAGCTTCCTATCAAAATTAAAATCAAAACGTAACCGTTTAGGTGTAATATTACTGCCTTTCTGTTTAATGTCCTGTGATATTACCCTGCGCAAAGCTTCGTTCAATAAATGTGTAACAGTATGCAATTGTTTGGTTTGTTCGGAAGCATCGCTCAACCCGCCTTTAAACTTCTGGTCTGCACCCTGGCGCGATAACTCCTGATGTTTCTTATAATGTTGCCTGAAAGTTTCAACATCAACTGTTAACCCCTTTTCCTTTGCAAGTTCCTGGGTCATTTCAATCGGGAACCCAAAACTCTGGAACAAAAGGAATGCCTGTTCACCGGTTATAACCTCGCCCTTTTCAAGCTTGTCAAACTCTTTCATGCCTTTCTCAAGGGTTAAATTAAACCTGTCCTGTTCCTTTTTAAGTTCATTATAAATGTAATCCTGTTTTTCTGCAAGCAAAGAATATTGATCTTTATAAATTTCAATAACCACACGAGCCAGGGGCACTAAATCAATAGACACGCCTAATAATTTTAAATGCCTGATCGCACGGCGTATTAATCTTCGTAAAATGTAACCCTGATCAACATTGGAAGGTACAATGTCCCTTTCATCACCAAGAATGAAAACAGAACTACGGACATGATCAGCAATTATACGCATTGACTTTTTATTTTGGTCATATGATGCAGAAGACAATTTTTCAATACCCTGGATTATTGGCCAGAAAAGTTCTGTCCTGTAACTGTCATCATAACCATTTAGGATAGCAATAACCCTTTCAACGCCCAGACCGGTATCGATATTCTTTTGTTTTAATGGTTCATACGACCCATCTTCTTTCTTATTATACTGCATAAATACATTGTTCCATATTTCAACCCATCTACTATCATCAGGGTTGTATTTCTCAGGGGGATCAGATTTGTCTGCCCAGTAAAAAATTTCAGTGTCCGGACCGCAGGGACCGGTATCCCCAACAGGACCCCACCAGTTATCTTTCTTTCCAAGGAACGCAATGTGTTGTTCCGGGATTCCTTGCTCTTTCCAATAATTTGCAGTTTCATCTTCACGTGGAGATGCATCATCTCCTGCAAAACAAGTTATAGATAAATGTGATGCGGGAAGTCCTAAAACCTTAGTTAAAAATTCAAAACTCATTGCAATTGATTCCTTTTTGAAATACTCGCCCAATGACCAGTTGCCCAACATTTCAAAAAACGTATTATGGCAATTATCACCAACCTCTTCAATATCATCAGTTCGTAAGCATTTCTGAACACTAACCAAACGTCTACCCAAAGCATGTGGCGACCCAACCAGATAAGGCACCAAAGGATGCATACCCGCAGTCGTAAACAAAACCGTTGGATCATTTTCCGGTATTAACGGCGCAGAATCTATCACTGCATGGCCTTTAGATTTGAAAAAATCCTTATATTTTTGTTTAAGCTCTTTAGCGTTCATAGTATTCATAAGGTAATTATCAAACAAAAGCAATTTAAGGGTTATGAACAGTTTAATCGTATGAGCAAGGTCATGAACAAAACAAGAATCAAGATGTTTGAAAAATTAATGTTTAAACTAAAGAACAACCTTGTAATCGTTGAAGGCAAGAATGATAAAAGCGCCCTGCAGAAGATAGGTGCACAGAATATTATCACTATCCAATCATATCCTCTTGAAAGGATTGAACGATTAATTTTAAATCACCAGGTAAACAATGAGGAAATTATAGTATTAATGGACATTGATAAAGAAGGTGACAGGTTATCAGAACAAATCAAAGATTTATGCAAAGGAATTTCAATTAACCCAGACCTCCGTACCCGAGTCATGTTAAGCAGTTTATTAGGATTGAAATTCTGGGAAAACATTGATAAAAAGGTTGACAATTTTATTGATGAAAATTATTAACAATAAACCAATAGGTCCATGGCACCGAACGAGTTATAATCTTAACAATCTCTCAAGAATCTTCTGCTCACCTTGTACCAGTTCCTTGTTTGTAAAATTAATTTTTCTGCCTTCAAAAAACAGTTTAACCTTTCCTTTCTTTAAAATGAAAAGTTTAAGCAAAACTTTAATACACCAGTGCCAGCAAAGTTTATTGTTAGCGATTTCATAACTTTTCCCATCATTAACCAAAATCGCCTTGGAAAGGTAGGGGAACTTATGATTAACAAAATATAAACGTAAAGAGGTTTTAGAAAAAGATAAATAAACGGGCCTCTGCCAAAACCATCTTTTTAAAATCATGTTATCCTCATTCAAACTTACATCATAAGTATTATGTACCGGGAAAATGAAATAACTTATTACTACAAGGACTACTGCTTCAATATACGAACCAACTAGAGCAAAAAATAAAGCTATTAAAATCAGCAAACTGATAATAATAACATTAAAGTAATAAAAGAATTTATCACATGGCTCGCATATATTCTTAATTGTCTTTAAAGAATCTTCACTCATTTAAAACTAATTATTAGAATATATTTAAAAACGTTTATAGTTTAATATAATTATATATGTGGGCCAGTAGCTCAGCTTGGTTAGAGC
>CAYOKY010000075.1:0-3156 GCA_964404695.1 Microcaldota archaeon
CCATGAAAATAGGTATAGATTCACCACCGTTAAGTTCATCCATATCATCTCCATCATATTCTTCAGCATAGAATGACATCTGTTTTAAAGAATCTGCATAGGCTTCATAGACAGTATCAGTACCATATTCTTTATTCTTCCAGATTAAATATACAGTCCAGTCCTCATTGTCACCATCAAGTTCTTCACCAGAAGTTATTTCCCATTCTTCTTGTCTGATTGCAACTTCTGCCCATCTCTGGAACAACTCATAACCATAAGTTGTCTGATAAACAGCAACGTTTACAGTATCCCCTGAGGAATCTTCATATGCCCATTCTTCGCCATTGGCCGAACCTGGGAAAATCTTTTGAATTTCAGGTGCTTCAATAGTTTCACCTGTTTCAGTGTCAATAACATCAAACAATGCAGCGTGTACAGAATCATCCTCATCAAATGATTCAGCAACACCAATATCTGTTAATTTCAATTGGTAACTGTGACCTAATTCTAATACGTCACCTAATTGCATGATTCTCCTTTCAGATTCTTTTGCTAAAGTAATGGAACCGCCTTCAACTCTTGCAGTTTTAGTAGTTGCATTATCAGTAGGATTAACCATATCAATAATAACCCATTCGTCATCGCCAATATACATCTTGACATTGTCTTCTGCAGTCAAATCATTATCTGCACAGAGTGCACCAGTTGAATCTCCATAATACTTACTCTGAGAATCATCATCTGTACAAACAGGTATCCCGTAGTCATTACCAGTGAAGAATAAACTGTAAGTTAAAGAATCAACATTACCTTCAACTACGCCATCATCTTCTTCATTGTCACCTTTAATCCATACAGATTGTTCTTCTACATAATCCCCAAATTCTGCATGAACGATTGCTCTGTCTACAAAAGGACTAAATCCATCGGAACCAATCTTGAGTAATACATCTTCCGCCTCTCCTAAAGTATTAGCTGAACCACTAGTCCAAAGAGCATAATCCTCTTTAGTATCATCTAATTCATCAAGATAGTCGTCGCCTGCGTCTTCATCCCACCTATTGTTCATTTCCATGTCTACATAATCATTGATATATTGTTCAATTTCATATGCGCCAGAGATACCAGGTGCAGTGAATTTCAAAGTTACCCACTCATCTAAGACTTCGCATGTTGCTCCGCCTGTAGTTCCATCTTCACCAGCTACGCCACATGTTCCACCTGTAACAGTTGGAGTATATGTAGTAGTTTTATATGCAGAACCTGCAATTTTTGCAGCAATTCTTGCGCCAGCTACACCGTCTGATGCGGCTGCGTTTTCGCCAACAACAACTTTTACTCTTGGTGCACCAGTCTCGTCAACGAGCATGGTTGAACCAAAAGATAGAGTAGCTGCAGCAATGCCTGCGCCAGCAAGTAAACCAAAACCTGCTAATGCAAGAATTTTTTTTACATCCATTCTTTTCATACATTTCACCTCAAATCTTTGCCCTCTTTCTTAAACATAACAGTCAACTGGAGGGCTCTTCATATATAAAACAGATAATTTAATCTGTTCATAACAGGAAGTCGGACACAAGGTTTATAAACTTTCCAGCCCAGCATAAACTATTGTTTATAAATAAAATGCATAATTTCGGCATTTACCAAACTACCTGTCATCTATGTTTGAAAATAACCATAATAATACATTAATTAACAATCCCTAATTCTGCGCAATTCTTCGACGTTAAAAAGAGCACCAAATAGAGAGGTAGCGACGTTAAACGTCTGTGAGTCCCTTTTTCATAAGGTCCAAAAGTTTGCTCATTCATTATTATTTCAGGCACATTAGTATTAAATATTATATTTATATTATCTAAATTAATATCCATATTCTTTTGAATAGTATTCCTATTATTCTTTTGAATAGTATTCCTATTATTCTTTTGAATAGTACTTTTAGTATTATCTTCTTCACTAGTATTATCTTCTGTATCTATATTATTAGTTCTATTTAGTACATTATTACCTATGTTACTATTACTTATGTTACTTGTATCTATGTTAATTAAATCCTCTTTAAAATTTAAATCATCGTCAAACGCCAAGCAATCCCTTAACGGATTAAACTTATCCACCTCACTAAAATCAAACTCTTTGGCAATCAAAGAACTACTGCCATGAATAGTATTCGGAACACGCAGTAACCTGGCAGTATCAATCGTAACATTAACATCAGTTGGCTCACCCAAATTTACTGACTGTTCTTTGATCAACGTGGCCCATACATCTTCCTTATTAGGTATGTAAACATTATCCCACCTGCCTTTCAAAACCCCTTGCTTGAACTTGTCCAACGTTTTCCTGGATTTAATACCAGGAGGCAAAACAGGTGAATGAGGTTCAATATTCATAACCATCTGTGCAATTCGACCGGACCACCCGGCATCACTGGGCTTTGGACCTTGCAATGCTCCTTTACGTTTGCCAGGCACTTCAGTTTCCATAAACATTTCATCAAACTTAATGCCCCTGCCTGCAATATGATCCACAATTTCACGACGTTCACGAGAGGTTAACTTTAAAATAATTTTATCATAAATACGAACATGATATCCTCGGTTTCCGGAAAAGTTAACTTTCATGTCCTTAATTGAAAACCCAAAATCAGTTACAAGAAACTCTTCAACAAGTTTGATAAGCATACCTTTAACCTTTTCAAAAGCCAGAGGATGCATTAAGTTATGGTATGCCTTGTATTCATTTTTTGGGTCCCATTCCTCAGGATGCAAATCCAAATCAAATATTAAATCTGCACCTTGCCATTCCTTACTTTTCATCGGCCTGGCATGTGGGAGATTATAATAAGCAGACGACGCAGAAATGTAAAATGGTTTAACTTTCCTAAGAAATTCATTAAATTCCTGAACATTTTTATAAGCCAAATGTCTTACTGCAATCTTCTGGTCGATTGTACCATAACCAACTTCCCTCTGAGATATTTCAAAGGGTTTAAGAGTAACATTATTGTAATAAGTGCCAATGTTTTCCTGGATGAATGATTGCGTAAAGTTATTCATTTTTAGTTACCTCTTCACTATTCTTTACATCTTCACTGTCCTTTACATCTTCACTATTCTTTACATCTTCACTAAGTTTGTTCACAGCCTCATCACTGGATTTATTCACAGC
>CAYOKY010000075.1:3256-5653 GCA_964404695.1 Microcaldota archaeon
CAGTAGATTTTCCTTTGGAACTGTTTACATCTGGTCTTCCTCTAAAACTCATAGGCGACCTTGCCCCACACTCTTTGCACAGGTTATAAGACCGTAAACTGTCACACGTCGGTACAGAGTATCCTTTATCAGCAATATAATTAACATGATACATTGCAACATCATAATTAAAATTCGGGGTGTTTGAATAAAGGGCAACTATGTTCTCAACTGCCCACCCTACACGGGTAAGGTAAACTGCTATTACCCATCGCGCCATATGTGGAACTTTCTGACCTTTCTTAAGCTGGTCAATGATTTCCTGCATACAAGGAGCCATGTCAGATACATTGGAGATATTAACCTTTTGTGAACCAATGGAAACAGGTATTTTGGAAATTACATATTCTGCATAAGGCTCAATCCTATCGTTTTTCAAAACAGGCAAGGTATGGAGAAACATGTTGGATAAATAATTTTCAATCACGTCCCATGCCTGTGATCCAGTCAATAAAACATAACCATCATTAACAGGGTAATTTGACAACTTGCTTTTGTAAGGCAAATTTTTTATAAGATCAACAAAATGAATCTTATATTTAGAAATATTAGGGTCACCACTGCCCAATTTATCTTTCCCAAAATCATCAAGCGCCAATTTTAAAACATCATTATCAAGCGTCAGTTTCAAGTCAATAATCTGTACAGTATCAACAATAGTTTGTTTCTTAAGAACAATTACCCAATTCTTGGCAAACACTTTTGCAATCCTGCGTTTAACATTAACATTGGTTTGTGCAGTTATAACCCGCATCGCAGGATATAATACAAGATCATGTTTTGCCATATCATTAGCATGGTCATTACTAAGATATTGGGGAACCGCAGGTTTATTGTTAAGCATATCAACCAGCTTATTCCTGGCATTTACCAACAATTCATCAGACAATTCAAGATCCATCTGTTTTAAGGTTTTGCGCGCCTGAGAAGTATAAGGATGCAATGCCAGCCAAACATAATCCATAACATTCTATTCAAGGGTTTGAATTTTAAAGGTTATGACAATTAAAATATGTATGATTGATAAATCCGGCAAACAAAAAATGAGCACCACGGAACAGAAAATAAACAAAAACAAATTAAGCATAACTGAACAGAAAATAATCAATAGTTATTGGTTCCAGCGGTTAAAATACGTGCACCCGACAACTGGATTGCTGGACAAAGGACAATCATATTATGACTTTTCGCTCAGCTTATTCAATTTAACCTGCAAATTTTATGAAAACAATAAACTGTTACGTGCAACTGCATTGGCCAGTCATCTTGGGAAAATACCATTTAATGACATTAACATTAAACAATACGATTCAAATTATAAAAACGAAAAACTCAAATACATTTTATTTAAAACTGAAATCTCAGACCTTTTACGAGATGACGCATTCCCGCCAAGGGCAGTATACGATATAATAACAGGACAATACAAGAACCCAATAACCAGTCATAATAATATTTTGGGATTACAATCCATTAGTGAAATATTGGGAGCAAAGGAATTGAAAGGCATAATTACTAAAATCAAGCCGACTGACAAAGGCATTGAAACTGATTACAAAACCGCACTCAATATTCATAAAAAAATAATAAAATTCAATCGTAAAAATATAAATAACCTGCCCAGAATACTTATTTTGCATGACCTGTTAACCAAGATTAAGATTAATGATTACTATAAGAAAACTGAACTTGAAGTAATCAAAACGATTATTCAAACTACAGAAAAAAACAAGAACGTAAAAGAATTGTTTTATAATTTACTGTTTAACAACGAGTATACCGCAGAATATGACATTTCCAATGACATTAACAACATCAACAACAAGAAAAAACAAACAAAGGATAAGAAAACAAATGCAAAAGAAACAAAAAAGAAAAAGGAAAACTACTATAACTTCAATAATATCAAGGATTACACAGTACTTGTTAAGGGAAAGGCGTTAACGGAAATTGATCAGCTGGAGCAGGAACAAATAAGGACACTTAAAATGTATGAAGGTCGTTATCATCTGATTAAAAAAGAGACTAACAAGGAATTAAAGAATTAAAATCAGTTAAAACTATCTACAAATAATTAAAAATTATAAAAAGAATAAAAAATTATAAAATGACAAATATTATTTACATTTGCCTATAAGGGGCACGTCACTGTCCTGCACAGTATTGTTTCCATCTCCAGTGTATTCTATCGTAACATTCAGAGAATAAGCATTACCCTGCTGGCAGTCGGCAAATGGAACCTGAAAGTTAACTTTTTCCTGGGAAACCAAATCATCGTTAGGTTCAAAAACAGTATCCCCAAAAATAATTTTGGTTATTGCCAATTTTTTATCCTGTACATTTTGTATTTCAATATTC
>CAYOKY010000076.1:0-5483 GCA_964404695.1 Microcaldota archaeon
TTTTTATCATATGCGAATATGGTAACTGTCTTTCCTTAAATTTTAATATTTCCTTAATATTTATAAAATAAACTTGGCATTAAATATTACTTATGAGTAAAACCAAATGGAAAAGTTTTATTGCCGGCCAGGAACGTGGCAATTTCAGGTTCGTAAGCAAACAAAATCCGAAAACTGTTTTTAATGTTCATTACCTTGGTGATAGGAGTATTCTTGATCGAGAAACTCTTGATCGTGAGAATAAAAAATGGGCTTTGGTTTCAGGCTCCAGAAATTTTAAGTCATCAGTTCCTACTATGAATCTGGCGATGGAAATTAGTAAGGATAGTTTAATTTTTACTGGCGGTGCTATTGGCGTGGACAGTACTGTAATGTTATCTTTAAATGATATGAAAGTCCCGCAGGTGATTATGTTTTATTCAGGTTTGGATGATCCTAAACCTTTAACTAATGTTGATAATTATATTGCTGTTGTTGATAACGGCGGACTGATTTTGACACCTTTCAATAAAGAACACCAGTATATCAAAGGGGATCCATTGTACAGGGATGATGTAATGGTTGAACTGTGCAACGAGGTTTACATCATGCATGTTAATATCCAGAAAAACGGTGACATTTACGGAGGAACTGCACATACCCTTCGTTCAGCATTAAAAAAACAGAAACGTGAAAAACAAAGGGGCAACGAGTTCCCGGTTTATGTTTTGAATGTCCCTGAACACAGGGTTATTATTGAAAGCGCAGAGTTTGAAGGAGTAACACCTTTGTCTGTTGGTTTCAATATTCTTGATAAATAGGAAAATAAAAAGTGAACAATAAAATAAAAAAGAATAAAAAAAGGAAATGCTTATTCCTTTTTTGTTTCTAAATCATCTTTATCCTTTTCTTTGTTATTTTCCTTTTCTTCTTCATTTTCCTTATCATCGTTGTTGTCTTCATTGTGATCTTTATTTATTTTTTCATCGTTGTTTTTTTTGTCATTATTTGTATTTTCTGGGTTATAATTTGTATCTTCTTCGTCATCATCTTCATCGTCGTATTCCTCGTCATCATCATCAGGTTCCTCATCGTTTGTATCTTCTATATCCTTTGTATCATCTTTGGGAGTATTTTCAATCTGCTTCTTGATTTCCTTGTATTCATCGCCCATCAATTCATTGAGTACTTCTTCCTGGTCATCTTTTTCTCCTTTGATGACTGCGCTCGCAACAATGTAATCATTGTCATCGATCCGCATTATTCTTACACCAATGGTATTTCTTCCGACTTCCCTTATGTCTTTGACAGGTATCCTGACGATTTTACCTATTGAACTAAGGAGGATTACTTCGTCATCATTGGTTACGTTGTGAGCTGAAACAACCTTACCTTTGACTGTTTTAATGTTGATAACTCCGCTTCCGCCTCGGTTTTGTTTTCTGTATTCATCAATGTTAGTCCTTTTACCATAACCCTGCTCGGTTATTGTCAGGATTACATCGCGTGCAACACACAATGCAATTACACTGTCACTTTTCTTTAATCTTATTCCTCTTACTCCTGCAGCAGTCCTTCCCATTGAACGCGCATCATTCTCGTCAAACCTGATGGACTTTCCGTTTTGGGTAATGATTATGACGTCATCCTTACCGCTTGTTCTCTTTACGTCCATGACCTTGTCTTCATTTTTAAGTGAAAGTGCAATGATCCCTCCTGACCTTGGTCGGCTGTACTCATTAAGCTTGGTTCTTTTTATCCTGCCTTTCTTGGTTACTGTGAACAGGAAACCGTCCCATTCCCTTACAGGGATTATTGAACATACTTCTGCATCAACATTTAACAGGTTTTTAATGTGCCTGCCCAAAGCATACCTTCCCATTTCCGGTATCTTATACGTCTTAATCCAGTGGACTTTGCCATCGTCTGTGAACACTAATAACCAATCTCTGTTCATTGCGGTTATTACGTCTTTAACCATGTCTTCCTTGGTTTTAATGCCTATTATTCCTTTGCCCCCTCTGTGCTGTGCTTTGTATTCTTCCTGTGAAATCCGTTTAAGATAACCATTGGTTGTCAATATTATTACGACCGGCTCATCGTTAACAAGCTCATCATTGTCAATATCTTCAAGTTCCTGTGTAGAAATAATGGTTTTACGACCGTCGCCATACTTAGTTTTAATATCGCTTAGTTCATCCTTGATTACCTGCATTAAAACGTCTTCGTTTTCTATAATATTTAGATATGTCTTGATCATTTCATTAAGTTGTTTAAGTTCGTTTTCAAGTTTATCTCTTTCCAGTCCAGTTAACTTATGTATTTTCATGTCCAGAATTGCTTTGGCCTGGATTTCAGTAATTGTAAACCTTGCAATTAATTTCTCAGTTGCATCTTTCGTATCATTGGATTGTTTAACTATCTTGATTGTGTCATCAATATTGTTAACTGCAATTATTAATCCGTCAACGATATGTTTTCGTTCCTCGGCTTTATTTAAGTCGTACTGCGTTCTCTTCATAACAATTTCCTGTCTGAACTCAATAAACTTTTGTAACATTTTCCTAATGCCTAAAAGACGCGGTACTCCGTCAACCAATGCCAGGTTATGTATCCCGTAACTTCTTTGAAGGTCACTATATTTGAAAAGATTAGACAGTACAACGCTTGGGTCATACCCTTTTTCAATGTCAATTATTACTAACATCCCTCTGCGATCTGACAGGTCTCTTATGTCTCTGATACCTTCAAGTTTTTTATCCTTGATAAGTTTGGCTATTTTAATTACCATTTCAGATTTGTTAACCTGGTAAGGTAATTCTGTTACACGAATCTGGTAACCTTTTTTGGCTTCAAGTATCTCAGTTTTGGCTCTTACTTTAATGGAGCCATGTCCATTTTTGAACGCATTATAAATGCCTGCCTTGCCCATAATAATACCTCCTGTTGGGAGGTCCGGACCTGGAAGGACTTTAAGGATTTCATGAAGTTCAATGTTTGGATCCTTAATAAGTAAATTCAAAGCATCAATTACTTCATTTAAATTGTGAGGCAATATGTTGGTTGCCATGCCAACTGCTATTCCTGAAGATCCATTGATTAACAGGTTAGGTATTCTGGCTGGAAGTATAGTTGGTTCTTTGAGTGAATCGTCAAAGTTGGATGTCCATTTAATTGTATCCTTTTCAATATCTTTTAATATTTCCTCTGCGATCCGTGATAATCTTGCTTCTGTGTTATGATTGATGAACCCATTGCCAATAAATGAATGACAGTTACTGTTAACTTTAATAGAATATACTGATTCTTTGTTTTTTTCATTAATTTTTATTTTTATTTTGTTAAAGAAATAGTTATGTTTAATCAGCATGTCAATTAAAGCAATATCCTCTTTGTCTAATATTTGTTTTAACCTTTTATAGTTTTTATTAAGTAGATTATATCTGTTAAAATTGTTTTTTCTGATAAAACTTGATGTATATTTAGATCTTAAGTATTGACTTAAGAAAGGTATGTAATCAGTTTTACTCATCCTGTTTGCGTTTAAATTTTCTATATATTTTAATCTATCATTTTTTCTTTTAGAATAAAATCCTATGTTTTTATAATAATTCATTACATTTTGATAACCGGAAATAATTAGTTTATAACAATTATTTCTTTTATCTACATAAGGTTTAGTAGTAACTATGCCGAATTGTAATAACAGTATTTTTAATTGTTCAATTAATTTTTTGCTCTTGGAGTTATAATTTAATTCTATGCTTTTACCATTATGTCTCTTATCCTTCTTAATACTTACTGAACCATCGCCTTCAAACAATCCTTTAAGGAATGATTTAATGTATTTTTTCTTTGATTTATAGATAATTTTAGGTATTTCTTTTTTATCTGACCTAACATTTAGCAAACCTAAGTTTATCAAGAATTGCACGGCTTTTTGGTGATAAATGCTCATTTCCTTACAATTACCTTTAATGTTGCGTTCATAGAGTTCTATTCCTTTAAATTGTTTTTTGGCTATTGTTTTGATTTTATTATAGTATTCAATGTCCTTGTTATTGAATATTACTTGTTTTTGGTGAAAACTACCTTCTGCAACTAGACTGCCTAAGAGGAAGGCTATGTCATCATTCATTTTCTTTGGTAATTCAACCTCTTTTTTATATGTTTTTTTATTGGGGTAATACTTGTCAAGCATGGTTTCATTGGTATTGAATAACGAATAGTTTCTGTTTAGTATTACAATATCCCCTTCTTTAATGTTTTCAAGAAGTTTCCATTTCAGTTTAGGTTTTCCATTTTCAATTTCCCAGCATAATAAGGGATGATTCTTTGAACCTCTTATGTTATATCCTTGTTCAGTTTCAATTTTGATAATATTATGTTTTCCTGAATTGAAAAATTTGGTTGTTTTATTCTGTTTGCCATTAAAACTTAATATTTCAATATTAATTTTATTTTCTTTACCTTTTGCAATTTCCTGAATAGGTACCATTCCTTTATTGGTTGGTATTAAGGTTTCACCCGTTACACAATATCTCATTGCAGCTGCGGAATCACCGTCAACAGAGCCAAAGTTTCCTTGGCCGTCAACTAAAGTGTAACGCATGGAAAAGTCCTGGGCCATTCTAACCATTGCATTATAGACGGAGGTATCGCCGTGTGGGTGATATTTACCTAAAGTTTCACCGACAACTCTTGCACATTTCTTGTGAGGTTTGTTATGGACATTGCCCATGCCATACATTGCATATAAAATTCTTCTGTGTACTGGTTTTAACCCGTCTCGAACGTCAGGCAAAGCTCGCCCTACAATAACGCTCATCGCATAATCAATATATGATTCTTTCATTTCCTTTTCAATTGATCTTTGAATTTCCATAATAATCACCTATACATCTAACACCTTAACATCTTTTGCATGAGTGTAAATGAATTCACGTCTTGGTTCAACCTCTTCACCCATCAAAGTACTAAACAATTCATCTGCTAATGCTGCATCTTCAATTGTTACCTGTGCCATTGTCCTTGTGTCATGGTTCATGGTAGTGTCCCATAACTGTTCAGGATTCATTTCCCCTAGACCTTTATAACGTTGGATTGAAACGCCACCACCAGTTTCTTTCAGGATATCTTCAAGTTGTTTATCTGTTAAAGCATATTTTACACTTTTGCCTTTAGTAATTTTATATAAAGGAGGCATTGCAATGTAAATCCTGCCCGTATCAATCAGTTCACGCAGATATCTGTAAAATAATGTTAAAAGTAAAGTACGGATATGAGCTCCGTCAACATCTGCATCAGTCATTATAATTATCTTGCCATATCTTAACTTTTCAATGTTCATGTCCTCGCCGATTCCTGTGCCTAATGCTTTGATTAATGTTCTGATTTCTACACTGTTTAAGATCTTATTTATCTGGGCCTTTTCAACGTTTAGGATTTTACCTCTCAATGGTAAGATTGCCTGGGTGTTACGGTCTCTTGCCTGTTTGGCTGAA
>CAYOKY010000077.1:0-5350 GCA_964404695.1 Microcaldota archaeon
TTTTTCGTCCTTTGGTTTTTCTTTATTTTCTTTTTCCTTTGTTTTTTCTTTTTCTTTTTTTTCCTTTTTCTTTTTCAACTTATTCTTCCTATTAGATTTTTTAATGGGAGGCGTTAATGATCGCAGGGAAGATGTTTCGGATTGTGATTGTGCTTTGGAAGAAGGCAAAGCTTCTAAAAGTATAGCCTTACCACCTGCCTTTTCAATCTTGTCTTTTGCAGTTTTAGAAAACGCATATGCCCAAACTTCAACCTTTTTGGTAACGTCACCTGCACCTAATACTTTTCCTTTAAATAAAACTTTACCATCAACAGCCATAACCTCTAAAGATCTAACATTAATATTAGCTACAGTGTTTACGTTGTATCTCTTAAATCCACGAGATCCACTTCCAAACTTGCCTGGTTCATACCTAGTTGCATAAGTAAACCTATGTTTCTTCATTCCTGCACGACCCCAACCGCCTTTGGTGCCTTTACCTCTGCGATTTTTCGGGTCGCCACCGCCCTGAGTTCTTGTACCCCTATATTTTCCAGTATCTTTACATTTCCTTGTAGGCATAAATATCACCTTTTAAATATTTTAAAACATCCTTTCAATTAACTTATCCAAATCCGGCCATTGACCTAATGAACCATAAGGATATGCTTTTTTAACACTTTTATAGCCATGCTTGGGTGGCTTGCTTCTAATCAAAGGTTTGATTCCAAATTTTTTCAATGTAATCTTGCCTTGATCCAATGAATCAATAAACTCATCCAACCCTGCCATCTTGTCTTTATCATCCTTAATCTTTTTGTATCTGGTAACTTCACCTTTCTTAATTAATATCCTTTTAAGCAAATCCTTGCTCACTGTTCCATAGGCAACATAATCTTTGCAAATCTTTAACATGCCTCTAGAATAGCCATTATCAGGAACAAAAGTAATATGATTTACCCTGGTTAAATTCAATTTATGGAGAGTAGTTTTTATCTTAGGTTTTACGCCCCATAAACCCCTTACACGAACAATACCTAATATCATGAAAACACCTCTTCTAATAATTGTGTAAATTAATTAAAGCATCAATTGTAGCTTTAGCCAGATTAAAAGTGTTTGAAGTTTTACCCATGGCTTTAGTCCATGCATCTTCAATGCCACCATATGACAATACTTTTTTGATAACATTGTTTGCAACAATACCAACACCTCTTGGCGCAGGTTTGATAGTTACCTTAACACTACTGCATTTGCCCCTGCTCAAAACAGGTATAGAATTCTTGTGACCTTTAGTATCTTCCCATGACCCTGAGCCCAATCTGACTTTAATTAATGAACGTTTAGCATTTTTCTTGGCACGTTCAATTGACGGCCTGACTTCAACGTGTTTGCCTACACCTATACCTACATGACCTTTCCTATCCCCAACAAGCACTACTGAACGGTAAGACTGTTTCCTGCCGTTATCTGTAACTCTCTGAGTACTCCTAAGTTCAATAACTTCAAATTCAAGTTCAGGAACTAATTTATCTATAATTTGATATTCAAGAATAGGTTTACCTGTTTCTAAGATCATATCAATATCATTTATTTCACCATTGTAAACCTGTTTACCAACATAAGTTTTAGGCACCCACATTTGCAATTCTTTTTCGTCAACAGCACTTGCTGCGCCTTTACCCATCTTTCTAAATCTCATTTAATCACCTAAACCTGCTTTAACCTTTTCAAATAATTCAGGAATCTTTTCCGGGTCAACGCCCGCCTTTATATAATTAGAAAATAATGATTTATATTTGGATTCATTTGTCTTTAATGTCTTAGCGTATTCAGATATATGTTTACCATGTAATCTATCTTCAACAATAATCTTAGAATCAAATGCTGTTTTTAATCCTGCATCAAAAGCACCTTTCATTGCAGAAAAGATTACACTACTCTTAGTAGGTTTAACCATACCTATGTCCAGAACGAATTCCTTAACGCCTTTTTTCACGGCCTGAACCCCACATAAGTAACCCGTTAAGTAAGCAGTAGGAACATTTGGTTTGTCCACCCATCCCTTTGATCTTAACATAGTTGAATCAACATCAACAATAATTTGATCTCCATCTGGGTTATATCCAATTATTTGGGCTATTATGCGTTTATTAGTTTTCCTTACAACTAACCTGGGTTTACCGCTTTTAAGTAAAGCCAATCTTTTCTTATAGTCAGTTATCTTTTTTCTTCTTCGCCTATAACTCAAATTAAATTTCGGTCCATTAGCTCTAACCATAACATCACCTTTTCATATCTGTTTTATTATCATCTGCTGCTTTATTTACATTTTTCTTAGCTTTATCTTTTACATCCTTAGTATCTTTATCTGCAGCTTTAGATTTTTTATCTTTTTTATTCTTGTCACTTGAAGATTCTTTGTCGTTATCTTGTTTTTCCTTTGCCATTGTTTTTGCTAACCTTTTCTTTGTCTTTGCAGCAGCCTTTTTCGTAACCTTTTTTGGCTTTGCTTCACTGCTACCTTCTTTAAGCATTTCATGTTCATTAAGATAAAGCATCATAGCATTTTTGCTCTTAAACATGTTACCTTTAATCATGTAATAAACCTTTTTTCTAGTTAATGAATCCATTAATCCATCGCCATACAACTCTTTCAAAAGATTTCGTAAAGTTCTGACCTTTTGAATCCATACTGTTTTAGAAGAAACCTTGGATGTTGCACCACCTTTCTGGGAACCGCGACCACGTCTTCTTCCTTTCTTAACCTGTAAATGTTTTTTTCTTGCTTTAGATCTTGAAACACTTTTAGTAGTTAGCTTGTAAACAATACCTTCCTTAATAAGTGAACGAATATCATCTGCAGTTAATGCCTCACTGGCTTTAGGGACGTCTTCAGGTTTAATCTTAATCTTACTTTCACCAATTTTCATTATCCTGCTTGCTATACGTTTAACACTATTCAAACCCATAAATAACACCTCTATGTTTCTCTATTCCTTCTTAACCTCTTTGATATTGGATTCTTTCTTCTCTGGTTTTGTCTCTGTCTTTGCTTCAGTCTTTGTCTCTGGTTTTGCTTCAGTTTTTGTCTCAGTCTTCATCTCAGTTTTCGCTTCAGTTTTTACATCCGCTTTTGTTTCGGCTGTATCTATCTTCTTCTCTGTCTTTGTTTCAGTTTTAGGTTCAGGCTTTTCGATTTTTTTATCTTTCTTTTTCGCTTTCGCCTGTCTCTCTGAATTTCTCTTAGTTGCAACCTTCTTATCATTTTCTAGTTTCTTAACGTGAACTTCAGACTTATTAACCAATAATTTAAGGTTCAATTTCTTTGCATTTTTTTCAATCTCAATCCTTTTTCTCAAACCAACATTGGATGAAATTCGTACTGCAACATCTTTCAAACCCTGTAAATCATTAACAGTATAAACAATAACCTCACGCAATCCACAAGGATGTTTGAACCTGTCAACTCTATCCCTTGAATAACCTGTGCTAGGAATTGCACCAGTCTGCTTAAATTTTTTCCTTTTCTTATTACCAGTACCTCTTGGCTTTTTCCATTTATCATCAAGCCTTGAACGGTTTGAACGTCCCTGACTTGGTCTGCTAAAGTGAGGAGTATTTCTTGACATTCATATCACCCTTTTAATACATCATAAATTCCATCTTGGAATACTCTTCTATCAAGTTTAGAACGAGTTATTCTCTTAATATTTTCTGCAGTTTGTCCTACTGCTTCAATATTACAACTTGTTATCAATATATCCTTGCCTTTAATTTCAATCTTGGCGTCACCATAAACCTTACACTTTCGTGAACTGCGTTCGCCAAGGTAATTCTTGATAACTATATCCTTGCCCTTAACTTCCACAGTAATCGGGAAATGGTGATACCTTATAATCAATTCCTTAACATAAGGTTCCTGTACACCTTTTATCATATTCTTTGCATGAGCTATAACTGTACCTATCATCTCTTTGTTAAGTGAGTCAACCTTAAAGATATCTCCTTCAATCTGCATAGTCAAACTTCGATTGTTAAACATTTTGCTGATTTCGCCTTTAGGTCCTTTAACTGTTAACTTAGTTTTATCAACCGTAATGGTTACGTTTTCAGGAATTTTAAATTGAGTAATCATTCATATCACCTAATAAATATATGCCATTAATCTTCCGCCAAGACCTGACTTTTTAGCTTCATTGTTAGTCATTATCCCTTCAGGGGTTGTAACTATTAATAGTCCAAATCCTTCAGCAGGAATATATTGCTGTTCCCATGTAGGCCATTCTAAGCTTTTAACAGGAAACCTTGGTTTGATAACATTACATTTAGTAATCTTGCCATTAAGTATAACTTCAAAATAACCTGACCTTCCATCATCAATAAATTCAAACTCTTCAATGTAATCATTCTGTTGCATAACTTTCAAAACTTCTTTGATAACCTTGGAACAAGGTATTATGCATTTTTTCTTTTTAACATATTCATGAGTTTTTATTATATTCAGTGCATCTGCTAATAAATCTTTTGACATCATACCACCTCAATTATATTTTTTGAAGCCTAAGCTTTCTCCGATCTCTCTAAAACATCGTCTGCAAAGCATAATGCCATGCGATGTTATAACATCTCGAACTGTTCCACACCTGTGGCATTTATAATCTCCTTTTTTCTTCATCCTAGGATATTGTTTTCTCTCTTTAACCATGATTTCACCTCTAATTAACTTCAACCTTAAACTCACGTTGCATATATTCAATTGCCTCATCAGACGTAATCCTATGTTTCTTACTTATTTTACCCTTTTTCCTTTTCTTAAGCATTACTCGTCTTCCCGGGCGACTTAAAGTTATACAAACGTCAAACCCCATCATACCAAGTTTAGGATCATATTTAATTCCAGGGAAATCAATGTATTCACTTATTCCAAATGAAAAGTTTCCGAACTTGTCAAACATTCTCTTTGATAAAATGTTTTTCTTGGCTTTCAATGATTTAGTTAAAATGTCAATCGCTCCTTCGTTTCTTAATGTAATCTTAGCACCTATAGGGTCTCCTTTTTTGATCTTAAAAACCGGATTCCTAACCTTGGCCAAAGTTGTTACTGGTTTATGACCTGTAATTTTAGTAAGCAAGAATTTAGCAT
Organism: Microcaldota archaeon; assembly: GCA_964404695.1. Taxonomy (GTDB): domain Archaea; phylum Micrarchaeota; class Micrarchaeia; order Anstonellales; family JAGGVH01; genus JAGGVH01. The sequence continues at coordinate 5,126 of CAYOKY010000077.1, forward strand.
TTTCCAAAGCAATACCAGCCTGACCTACACCAATATTTAATGTAACCTTATCTACGGAAATATTCTTCATAGGATTTACATTCTTTGAATCAATAGTCTTCTTTGAATCAATAGTCTTCTTTGAATCAATAGTCTTCTTTGAATCAATAATCTTCTTTGAATCAATAACATTCTTTGAATCAATAGTCTTCTTTGAATCAATAGTCTTCTTTGAATCAATAATCT
>CAYOKY010000078.1:0-5349 GCA_964404695.1 Microcaldota archaeon
TGAATTCTGTAAACCCAAAATTGTTTATATAAAATCTAATGGATTGTTCCAAGTCACTGACTAATATAGCAATATGATGTATTTTCATAGAATTATTAAGTCAAACTCAAATATAAGTTTTATGGTCAATAATTATGAGATCAATTTTATTGTTCTGGATTATGATTATTATTATGATTATTGATTGTTATATTTAAGGAGAGCATTAAAACTAGTTAAAAGAATAAAAAAGAAGAATTAAAATTGCAAATGTAATTATCTGCTATTTAATATTTTCTATGTTTTTTAAGGCAGTCCCTGCAATAAACAGGTTTTCCCCCTGGTGAAGGCTTGAATGGAACTTCTGTTTCTTTTCCACAGTCAGCACAGATTGTCTTGAACATTTCACGAGGTTTATCGTAACCCCTATCTCCACCGTAACTTCGTCCGCCGCTTCTTCCAGAACCTCCGGAACCACCGGAACCACCATAAGTTCGTCCGCCACGTCTATATCCTGAATCATTTCCAGAATCTCTTCCTCTACTGTTTCCTCCAAAGCTTCGTCCGCCTCTTCCGGAATCTCTACCGCCTCTACCTCGACCATCTGATTTGTCTCCATATGACATATATTTTCACCTCAATTTATTATTTTGATTTATTACTCATTCCTTAAAAAGCTATGTTTTCGCTGAAAAACCGGAAAAAATCTGGAAAGGGTAAATATTTATAAATAAAAATCGCATATATAACATTATGTTGAGTTTGAGTTATCAAAAAACATTGACAATTTTACATAACAAGTTCATGAATTCGGGAATTGAATGGTACATCATCGGCAAAACAAACCTTGCACTTCAAGGAGTTGATGTTGAGCCGTCTCATCTTGGGATCATTATTCATGATCATGATTTGGATAAGTTTGTGTCCTTGTTTTCTGAATATAAACACAATGAAATTAATGAGCTTAAGAACGGGGATGCGAAAGAGTTCATCATGTTCATTGATGATTTGAAGGGTCAGGGTTTGCATGATGTTGAATTGCTTGTTTGTGCTGAATATGATCATGGAATTTACTGGGAAGTTATGAACAAGCCGGTTATGATTAATCTTGAAAACATTCAACTTCCCTGTTTTTCTCTTGAGTCAGAACTGCAAGCATATACAAAATTAGGTCTGCTGGAAACAGCAAAAAAGATTGAAGAAGTTATTAATAAAAATAGTATTTAACTTATGCAATAAGATGCCTAGCTTAACACAATAAGTGTTTTCGTGTTATTTATTCCTGCTATTCCTTGTATTTTATCAGTGAGTAGGCGACCTAGGTCTTCAGTATTTTTTGCCCGCATCTTGATTATAATGTCTGCTTCTCCTGTTATAATGTTTGCCTCATCTACAAAAGCGAACTTGCGTATCTGGGAAACAATATGTGGCTGGGTTTGTTTCAGTTCCTTAAGTTTGGTGGTGTCAACATATACAAGCACATAAGCGCAAACTGAATACCCAATCTTTTTCCAGTCAACATCAATTGAATAATTTCTTATGATGCCTTCAGTTTCCATTTTTTTTATTCTTGCATAGATTGTTGACATTGGCATGTTTATTTTTCTTGCCAACTTTTTGAGCTTAAACTTTGAATCTGATCGGAGCTCATCAAGAATTACCTCGTTTATACTGTCCATAATTAGAATATTTACAATAATCCTTATAAATATATGTAATTATTTCATATTTTTTCTTGTTTTTTCGTAAGATGTCTTAAATATAAGTTTTCACCAATGTTCTGTTAGGTGATAATATGTTTAGCAGTGAAAGAAAAACAAAAATAAAACTGGCCGGAAAGGTGTTCCAGTATGGCGTAGATTATTTTCATGCTCTTGATTTTGTTCAGCTTATGCCGGTTATGCTCGGTAAATCCGTTGACCCTCTTGGCCCGGACCCGAACAGCTCGGTTTTGAAGATACCTGAGATTGAATATCAGGGCGAAACACTGCGCACCGTAACTTCAATGATTTTTCACAAACAGGTTGCGATCAAAGAGTTTGGTAAGATTTTTGTCATGAGTCCAAACATTCGTCTTGAACGGCCGGAGCGCAAGGATACGGGCAGGCATTTGTTTGAATTCACACAGCTTGATTTTGAAATTGTCAACGGAAAAATGGAAGATGTTTTTACATTGGTTGAAAACTATCTCACTGGTTTGTCACAATATATCAAAAAGGAATGCACCAACGAATTTGAAGAATTAGGGATTGATGTTTTCATGTTTCAGAAACAGTTCATGCGTTATACAACATCTGAGCTCATTGATAAATATGGTCAGGACTGGGAACCGTCTGCATCATTGGAAGCCAAACAACCATTCTGGGCAATAAGCCATAAACGCGAATTCTATGATAAAGAGGATTTGGAAAAGCCGGGTTCTTATTTGAACTATGATATGATTTACCCGCTCGGCTTTGGTGAGGGATTATCTGGCGGTGAACGTGAACATGATTATACTAGGATTTGCTCAAAGATAAAGCATGACAAAATTGATATGGCTCCGTATGAAACATATCTAAGCTTTGCAAAGCAGGGCCTTATGCCGTCTGCAGGAGGGGGCATTGGAATGGAACGGCTCACCAGGTTTATCACCGGCTCAAACCATGTATCAGATGTGTGCATGTTCAAGCGTGTACCAGGTATGCCAATTGATATCTAGGGATTAAAATTTGGAGATTACATAGATAAAGATTTGGTTGAAGGTATTAAACAGATAGGATATATTTTGTTATTTATATTTTTTACTTTATTTGTTTACCATTTACGAATTTTGCCGTTTCAACACCATAATATGCTACCTCTATTACCTTTCCTTTACCTGAAACGTTTTTTTCGCACTCAATCCATGCTAAGGAGCTTGATTCAACTGGAGCAAAGACCGTTGCCCCTGTTATCTTTGAGATTGTCTGGGCAATTCCTGGGAATACCCACAAAAATTTGCTTCCTGTTGAGCAGGAGCTCATAATTATTTGTGCTCCACTATTAAGACATTTCTTTAGTTTTTTCAATAGGATTCTATCAGTAATATCTAGCTCACCTATTTCAGGTAGATAACCGAATTGAGTTCCCGCAGACCATCCATGACCACTGATGATAAGGAGATCTATTTTTCCATATTTTTCTGCCATTTTCTCCACTAACTTTAGGAATTGGATTTCATTTCCAACTTCCACCACTCGGACATTAATTCCTTTCCCTCCTAAAGATAAACCAAGCGGAACCGAATAATAATCAAAAGCACCAGTATGGTCGCTTTTCGGAGCAACACACACTGCAAATGTTTGTTCTTTATGTTTCCGATCAATACTGCGATACATCTCCTCCAAAGTTAATGGGTTGTATCTGTCAAAAAATTTTATGTTATACTCATCAGTAAGAGCACGACGCATTTCTTCAGGAAAAGGGCACTTTTTCTTTGTTTGGAGGTATCTGAGAACCTGACAAGTTTTTTTACCCTGTTTCAGGCTGATTAATTTGTCTGTCACTTCAAGCAGTTTGTTAAATATATCTTTAAAGTCTAATTCCAAATCCGTATGTTTTATTATTTCATAAAGTGATTGAAAAGCCACACCGCGTAGTTTAGTTGTTTCCGTCTCATTTTTTATAATCTCAAACAGTCTCTCCGTTATCTCTGTTGCGAGTTTTACGGTTAATTTTCCCTTGAGTTCTCTTCTCGTTAATAACGTACAAAGTGTTTTTGTTGCCTGAACCCGGACTTTTTCCTCTGGGTCTGATGTTGCATGAATAAGAGACCTGATAATCGGACCCATCCTAATTTTTGTAGTTGGAACCGTTTCACTCAACGTGCAAACCGCTGCATGCCTCACCAATTTATCTGGGTCATTTTTTATTGTGTTTAGTAATATATTGATTAATTCCATATCTTCTATTACTTCCACATGTTTAAGGTGAAAGATTACTCTGTTCTTTGGATCGTTGAAGTACTTCTCAAATTTCCTAACACAGAAGTCCATTTGTTTTGTTTTATAGGTATCTTGTAATTTTTCCAATATAATTATTTTTCTTAGGGTTCTCCTAGCCTTATCCCTTATGTCTGCTTTGTTGTTGAATAGTTTAATGTAAACTAGGGCCTTAAGCATATCTCTTTTCTTTGTAGAAAGCCCTTCTCCCGAAATAAGTTCCTGTTTTATACAGTTTCCATATACATCTATTCTCTCTTTTGAGTATCGCCCTAAGAGATAAGATGGAATTAAGTCAAGTATTTTCTCCCTGTTTGCGTCCATCTGATATTTCGCAAAATAAACCTTGGTTGGTACTACATTCTTCAAAGAAGTTTTTTCCTGTTTTCCTGCCATTTTGCCCTGACTCTCGTTTCCTTCTGTTCTTGGAGCTTGTTTCGGCGACACTTGACGTTGAGGCATAGTATTATTATAAAAAGAAAGATTAAAAATGTGTCTTTTGTAATTTTTTTATATTTCCTTTCAAAACCCTTACTGAATCCAAACATCCAAAAAACAGTTCAATATAAAAAATAGAAAATTTCCGTTCTATTTTTTAATGTTTGCTTATTAATTTAATGACATATAATAAATTCACTATTACATTAATTATGGATTCATTATTATAAATTTAATATATATAGATATAGATATATATCTAGAATATCTAGGGATTAAAATTTGGGGATTACATGGATAGAGATTTGGTTGAAAATATTAAACAAATTGGATATCTTGTGTTATTTATATTTTTCATATACTGTTTTATGATAAGTATTAATACCCTTGGAACTTCATTCTCTCTTTTTGGTTCAGATTTTGCAGAGTCCTTGTTTCTTAAAGCTTCAAACCCTCTTTCTGCACTTGCAATAGGTTTGCTGGCAACTGCAATTGTTCAAAGTTCTTCATGCACTACCTCTATTTTGGTCGGGTTGGTTGCCACTGGGATGTTAGATTTAACCATTGCAATACCTATGATAATGGGTGCAAATATTGGAACAACAGTTACCAATCTCCTTGTTTCTCTAGGGCATATTCATAATAGAACTGAATTCAGCAGGGCTTTCGCGGGCAGTACTGTTCATGATGTTTTTAACTGGTTAGCTGTTCTTATCCTTCTTCCCTTGGAATATTTTACACATATCCTTGAAAATTCCGCTACGTTCCTTGCAGAACTTTTTTTTAACAGTGGAGGAATTGCAGTCACTTCACCTTTGAAAATGCTGATCACGCCCGGGATTACTCTGATTGAATCAGTGGCCCATAATGATCCGGTCTTTCTTTTAATTATCTCTCTTGGTTTGTTATTTCTATCATTGAAAATGATTGTTGACTGTATGAAAGGTCTTGTATTGAAAAGGTTTGAAGT
>CAYOKY010000079.1:0-3738 GCA_964404695.1 Microcaldota archaeon
ACACCATAATTTAATGCTAAATTGTATAGAATTATCCCTGACAATACTATTAAAGTGATATAAATGATCGCCTTTTTCGGTTCACCTTCTTGCTGTGCAATCATGATTCCAGAGATAATACTGAATATAATCAGGTAAACCTGGGTTGCCATTTTCACGCTGTCCATGAGCGCGAATGTATCCTCAGAATGTTCTACGATTAAGGAGATAAGGCCTTCACTGCTTAATGAATCTACTACTTGTATAATACTACCTAATATGAGTGGTACGAGCACTGCCCCGCCGAGGATTAATGTATATTTTTGCAGGGACAACACGGCTTTGCGTTGTGATATTAAGTTAAATAATGAATATATATCTTCAGCCGTCTCACGCAGTGCAACATACATGTCTGCGCCTGCATAATACCCGTGGACAATAAGTTTAGTCGCCCTTTTGATCAGGATTGAATTGTTACGTTCGGCAATCGCGTTCAAAGCATCATCAATGTCACTGCCTGCAACGATTTGACGGTAAGCAATCTGAAACTCGTTGCCCAATGGTCCTTTCGTTTTTCCTATCTCCTGTATAATCTTTTCAGTGCTCATTCCTTTCTGCAACATTGCTGCGTGTGTTAATGCGTCCGGCAAAGATTTTTCAATCTTAAGTATCCGGTTTTCTGCAAGGAATAATAAATAGAAGTAAACGATGAATGGTGACATTATGAAAATGAAGGATAACATATAACCTGCTGCATGGATTGTAATGCCCATTATTAAGCTGATTATTGCCAGTAATACTCCCGCAACAATAATCTTGATAAACAGTTGTTTAACTGGTTCAGGATCATTTTCATCATTGATCTTCAACCATTTCTTATCTTTCATGAATCTTTGGATAATTATCATATCCTTTTTGAATGATGACTTGTGCAGGTTTGCAATGGGTGGCGTTGAAAGGTTAATGAAAATTAGTGACATTAAACTTATGACCGGGAACACAAAAACAAATATTATCCATACATGTAAAGGTGTTAACGCAATTGTACCGAGCAGACTACTAATTGAAATGAAAATCTGGAAAAACGCAGGCATTAAACATGATACTGCAATGAAAATTAATCCTGTGAACGCGGTTTTGGCTTCAAACGCTTTAAGTTCTGAGCTTTGGATTTCCATTAATTGGTTTGCGATCCGTTTAATCTGTTCACCTTCGCCACCTTTTTCATAGTTCATTATTAATTGGTTGATAACCCTGTTTAATGTTTCGGATTCAACCCGTTCAGTAATGTTTTGAAGTGCAATAGGGATAGGTCTTCCGCTTTTAATTTCACGTTGTGCAATCTTGAATTCATATGAAATTTCATAATCCTCTTTTGCCAGATTATCTATAATTTTTTCAAACTGAATTTTAATGTCAAGTTGTATCCCGATCGTTCTTAGGACTGTTGGCAGTTCGGCTTCAATCGTTTTGCCTCTTTTCTTTGCTTCAAACTGCGGATAAAATTTTAGCCCGACATAAAACACTAAGAATATGATTAAACTTACTATTCCTGTCCATGTTATGTCCTGGATAAATATCCATGTAATGATTATTGCATATGCCGTAAACATGACTGAGATGATTGTTAAGAAAGAATAATATTCCTCTGCGTTTATCTTCATGTGCGCTTTTTCTAGCCATGTGTCAACTTGTTTCCTGCTTTTTTCAGAATACGATTGTCCGATTGTTTTTCCAAACTTTTTTGCTAGCATAATTACATATTTCTTCATTGATCCACCTAAAATGTGTGAAGCTTTAAATTATTATTTTAAACTATTATAATGTTAATTTATACGCAAACTTCTGGATTTCGTTGACCGCCTGGGTAAAGTCCCATTTCTTGTTCATGTTTTGGTTTAAGAATTTCTCTCTTGCCTTGATTTCTTTCAGCATATCCTTTTTCGGTATTCCTAAAGATGCAGACAATTTGTTGATTATTTCTGAATTTTCATAGTTTGCAATCCATTCATCTTTTTTGTAATCATAACTGAAAATCGGATTGGTTTTTCCAATGTTTTCCTTGTCAACTTCCGCAATCTCAACAATCCTTCTTATTTCTATTGATTGTCTTTTCTTGATGTCATATTTCATCATTCTTCGTTGTACTACTATCACGTCAATTGATGGCAGGTCAATTTCCAGTACTCCTAACGACCGTAACCTTGATAATGTTTCTTTTGCGGACTGTGAATGGAACGTTGCATAACTGCCCCTCGCCTGACCGCTCAAGATAGTGTCCATTAATGCTTTGACTTCTTCGCTGTCCCTGACTTCACCGACAATTACTCTGTCAGGTCTCATCCTTAATGAATCGGCAACGAGTTTGGATAATGTAATGTTTAGTTCAGGGTTTGCAACAAGGTTTACGATATGTTGATGTGGTATGTTGATTTCCGGTGTTTCTTCGGTTATAAGTATCCTTTCATTTAACGGGACGAATGAAAATATTGAGTTCATGGTAGTAGTTTTCCCGCTTGCAGTGTTGCCCGAGATTAGGATTGAAATGTCTGCCTGCATTAAAAACCATAGGACTGCCATGGCTTCATTGGAAATCGTTTTATATTTCAAAAGGTCAAAAACCGTTAACGGGCTTTGTTTGAATTTACGGATTGTAACTTCAACGTTTGATATTGGCGGGATTGAGGCATGCATCCTAGAACCATCGGGAAGGATAGCGTTCAACCTTGGACTTTTATAAGTAATCCTGCGCCCAATGGTTCTTGCCATTTTATTTATTAGGTTTATTGTAAATTCCAAGTCATCATAAACCAGGTTGGTGCTTTTCCATCCCTGTCTTCTTACGAAAACGTAGACCGGTTTTCCTAGCCCAATGATTCCTATTTCTTCAATCTCATCATCTTTCAGGATTTCTTCCATGCCTGCGAAACCGTAAATGTGATAGAACGCCATTTTTGTCAGGTATTCCTCCTGGTCATCGTCAATTACTATGCCTTCTCTATCGCAGAACTTGATTAGAACACGTTGAATTTCATTTTTAGCTTTATCTGGCTTGTCAAACTCTTTATATTTTGTAACTTCTTTGAACATTGAATTGATTTCAAGGATTGCCTGTTTTTCATCGTCGCTTAATATGGGTAGATTGATTTTATATTCCCCTTTCTTTTCAATGTGCCAGCCTAGCAATCAATCACCTAATTACAAAAGTTATTGCGCACAACTGTTGTGCATGGGCCGTCTACTGTTGCGTCAAAACTACAGTTGTCAATGGTGATTCCGCTTGCCTTAAGGAATACTGCAAGTATTTGCGGAACGATTGTAATGATCAGCCAGCCAATTACTGCACCAAATATGCATGACACTGCCCATGTTTGTGCCTTGGCTCTGGTTTGTGCGTCGCCCAGCTGTCCTGCAAGGTAAACCAATGCTGCGAACGTTACCAATAAGAACGCTAACGGTCCAATAAGTCCCATTAACCCGTTACATAATCCTAATAATGCGTTTGCCAATGGGTCAGTTGGTGGCGGTGGTGCATTAATAATTGTAATTGACATAATAATCATAAGTAATGTGAACATTACTGTTTTCTTTAACATATCTTGATCACCTTTATTCTATCTTTTTCTATTAATGTTGCAATTAATTATTTTTCAATAATATTACGTCGGTTTCATTTATAAATTTAATCTATAATGTATTTTCACTTTATATTATTAATTTTTATGATGTTTGCTATATGTTTGCAATATACCTGCAATT
>CAYOKY010000079.1:3838-5211 GCA_964404695.1 Microcaldota archaeon
TTTATATTATTAATTTTTATGATGTTTGCTATATGTTTGCAATATACCTGCAATTCTTATGCTTACAATTCTTTATGCCTGCAATTCTTTTGCTTACAATTCTTTATGTACATACGGTCCTTTGGGTACATATCCAAACTTATAATAATACGGTTTAACGCCAGTGCCCGCTATTACTATCATGTCTTTCATCCCGTTTTCCTTTGCAATGTCTTCAGCTTTTTCCAATAACATTTTACCAATGCCTTTATGTTGTGCCTGCACCATGTTGGGGAAAAGGCCAATGCCAACTTCTGAACCATATATATGTAATTCTCTTATAATGCCCGTGTTTTTTGTTATCTCTGTTCTGAATGGATTGCCGGGTATTCGTAATCTTATGAAACCCAGTATGACGTCATCATCCAGATCCTCATAAGATATAAAGTATTCAATTCCTTGGCTTGCATTATATTTTCTTATGATTGTCTGGCAGTTTTGCAGTTTCAGTTCCTTTTTATAAGTATTAATTGCAATCCCAACCTCTCGCGACCTGATTTCACGCGGTTTAATGTTTTCTGTTTCCATGACCTTTTCTACCAGTTGTCTTAGGTTGGATTTCTTTACTCCTGAACAAATCAATTGTGCTGGGATGTCCCGTTGTATGCGCATGATGCGAACATATTCTGGTACGTATTGCATGGCATGGGCAATGACTTTGGCTGCCTGTTCACTGTTGTACGGTGTATACTCCCCTTTTTCCCATAAGTCATAGAGTTTGGTGTTCTTCATTACCATGGTAGGGTAAATCTTAAGCATGTCTGGTTGAAACCTTTGATCTTCAAATAGTTGTTTAATGTATTCAACGTCCTGTTCCTCAGTTGAGAAAAGGCCGGGCATCATGTGATAAACGATTTTAAAGCCTGAATCCTTAAGCAGTTGAGTTGCTTTTACAACGTCTTTTATCGTGTGACCTCTGTCAACTTTTTCATAAATGAAATCGCTTAATGTCTGTACTCCTAGTTCAACCCGTGTTGTGCCGTATTTTAACATTTCATTGATATGTTTTTCAAAACACCAGTCAGGTCTTGTTTCAATTGTCAGGCCAACAATTCTATGGTTTGCGCTTTCGTTCACCTTCCTGGCATCATGAAGGTTTGTACTGGGTTGTTCGTTTAATGCTTCATATAATCGTAATACGTAATTTTCCTTATACCTTGAATTCTGGGCAAGAAAAGTTCCGCCCATTATAATCAATTCAATTTTATCTGTCGGGTGCCCCAGTTCTTTATACTGTCTTAACCTTGCTTTGACTTGCATGTATGGGTCAAACACGTTTTGTCTTGCACGTAAACTTGCAGGTTCTTCGCCTGTGTAACTCTGTGCAGCGTTTT
>CAYOKY010000080.1:0-5136 GCA_964404695.1 Microcaldota archaeon
AAACTATTGAAATCTACAATAAAAAATGCAAAGAAGAGAAAGAAAACACAATTATTGTAGAAAAAGATGAAGAGAAAGAAGAAAAACAGGAAGAAGACAAAGCAATAGAAAAAGTCAAGGAAATAACTGATAAAAGCAAAGAAAAAGAAGAACATAAAACAAAAAAGAAAACTACCATAAACAAAGATGACAAAAAAGATGATAAACCTGTAGAACATACTTCAAAGGACGAGAAACCACAAAAACCTAAAGAAGAACAAAAAAATGATAAACCCAAAAAAGAAGACAAACCAAACGAAGACGAAAATAAAAAAAACGAGATAGAAAAGGATAAAAAAGAAGAAAAGAAACAGGAAAACAAGGAAGAATAATCTTCCCATTCTTATTTTTTTTATTTTTTGATTAACTTACAAACTGATTTTTCTTTTTCTTCTTATCGCCCACACCATATTTCTTAGTGCCAACCAAAGCCAACCTACGTTCATAAGCTAACTTGTTTAAAGGATCAAGTTCAATGGCTTTCTCATACATTTGATCTGCTAAAGTGAGTTGACCCATATGAGATAATATGTCACCCTTCCTGACATAATATAAAGGATGAGTAGCTTTTAATTTAAGTGCATGATCTATATTTTTTAATGCATCTTTTGTATTGCGTTCAATCATTAAATAAAATGCCAAGTCATAATAAAACTGAGGATTTGATTTATTTAAATTAATTGCACTTTGACAGTATTCAATCGTCTCACTACCTTTGTTTAAAGTATGGCAATATTTTGCCTTAACCCAATAGAATTCTGCTTTTTTATCATTATCCTTAACAAGTTCAATAGCCTTTGAAATTGCAGTGTAACCCTGGTCATGCTTTTCAAGATCCCAATAACACCTTGACTGCAATTCATAAAATTCATAGGTTTCACCAAACTCCTGGGCACGTTTCAAGATCTGTAAAGCAATCCTTGGTTCCTTTTGCTTATGATGATTCATGGCAGAATCAAGCAATGAAGAATAAGGATCATAAATGATAGTTGAAAGTTCAATGACTGTCCCCCTTTTCTTAATCAAGGTAGCATTACCAGGCAATTGCTTCAAACCATCATCCAATATTTCCAACGCCTTTTTATAATCGCCTTTACTAACGTATAAATTTGACAATAAATCATAAAGTTTAGATTCATTTGACGACATTGAAAGCGCTTTTTTAACATCATCAATGGCCTTATCAATTTTACCTAAACGAAGATAAGCAAAAGAACGATTTGAATAGAAAAATGCAACCTCACGATTATTGGTTTTAGCCAGTTCTAAACATTTATTATACATTTCCAACGCTTTATCAGGTTGATTTTTATTCATGTAAATTATGCCTTTCACATTATAAATCTCCGGCTGGTTAACTTTAGTATTATCCAAATATTCAAGTGCTAGATCAAACTGTCTGGACTTAATCAGATTATTTGCATGACTAAGAATTTCTTTAATTTCCATTTAGATTACCCCTTAAACTTATTTAAAACTAAACTTATTTAAAACAATTGTAAAAATTATTCAAAATAACCATGACATTCCAGGATATTTGACGAAGATTTTAAGTACTGGCAATATGAATCATCATCTTCCTGCAATGCAACTTGAAGGTAACATTCTTCCCTCCATGATGTTGACGGAACATCCACACAGTCGGAAGGAGTTAATTTGTCAGATAAATGTAAAACGTTATTATAACAGAAATTGCGTTGACTGGCATCAACGTTTTCACAATAAGACATCATACCAAAAGCCAGGGCCGGCTCATAATAACATGAATAAAGATTAACCCTTTCAACAAATATCTTTGTGCAAACCGAAACGTCGTTAGTTTGTTTTGCATAAGCCGTATAACATTCATCTCTTGAACCGGACATAAGATTTCTGCAATATGCATCATCTTCCTCATTCACTGCAGCCAGACTATAACAATCAGTTTTATATTGCTCTACACTTTTTATGGAACCACAGTAAAAGAAGTCATCAGTTAAATTGACATATAACCAATAACATTTATCAATAGTTCTTTGCTGACCGGAATCTTCACAATAAATACCGGGATTATCTTTTGCCACTGCTTTGCACATCATTTGTTCGGCAGGATAGTCAAACCTGTCACATACAGTCAAGTCATCAAACGTCTGGGCAAACTGAGCAATACATTCAAAATCATTATAACAATATGAAACTTCCTGATTTTCAAAAACCATACATTCATCAAATTCATTGCCATCCAAATCTTCGCAAACATCAACAGTAATATCCCCGGATTGATTATCAGATTGATTAATTGGAATATCAAAAGTTGAATTGTCATCTGTTGAATTGTCATTTGTTGAATTGTCTATGGTGCCATTGTTTGAAGCATTATCAAACGTCTGATTTAATGAAATACCTGGTTGGGACAATGCATTATACACAAAAAAACCACCTATAAAAACTATACCTATTATGCCTAAAAAGACAATCAAAGTTATTAATAACATGAATGGTTTTTTGCCCGCACCCAGTTCATATCTCATACGTTTTAATGATTTATTATTATGCACCATGAAAATATGAACGTTGATAAGGTTTAAAAATATATCATGAATTTGTATAACACAAAATAATTACGTTGAGGTGGTATAATGAATATAAGTAAAGCAATCAGCAGATCAACACAGGACATTGTTAAAAGTTTGGCAGTTTGGGTAGCGGCAATAATAGGAATATGTATTCCTCTTTTGGGTTGGTTTACCTTACTAGCATGGGCAATCGGATATTTCGCAGATTGTGTTAAGGAAAAAAACAAAGTACCGGAATTCAACTTCGGAGGTCAATATGTAATAGGACTTAAAGCAATGTTAATCGCATTAGTATATCTAATTATCATAAGTATAATTGGAGGAGCCATAATAATAATTGCAATATTAGTTGACGGTTTAATTGGAACAGGCACTTTATTGTCAACGTTAAGTATGCCAGTAATCTCTTTGATTGCATTTATAATAGGTTTAAATGGATGGTTAGGAATTCTTAAATTCTTTAACACAAGGAAATTAGGTGATGGAATTTCTATATTAATAGGAAGCTTAGCAAATATAGAAAATATACTAATATATATTGTAGGAGGAATTATTAGCTGCATACCTATCATCGGTCCAATGGCAGGAGCAACAATTTTAGGAGAATATAAATTCTAATTTTCCTTCTTTTTTATTTTTTTATTTTCAATTTTGTTTTTTCAATTTCTTTTTCTTGATTTCTTTTTTATTATTTTGTTTTCATTATCTCTTTTTCTTAATTTTTAATCAGAATTTCCTTCCCTTATAATTGTTAGGATAAATTGGAAATTGTGAATTTGTGTGGGTAAAGATTTATATATATGTAAGGACATAATCCATAATATGACCTCCCTTAAAATTAAACCCCTAAAGTTCGGACCGCGAACAAGAAAATATTTACAGGAATATACTAAATGTAAAAAGGAAATAAAAGAAATCTTTGAAGCATACAGAAACGGAGAAATAACCAAACAAAAAAGAAATGAGAGAATAAAAGAAAGATGTGAAACCCTTAGAACGATTGTTGATCTAATCAGGGACGCATTATATGATAAAAAAGGAACATGGTCAGACAAGATGGTTGAAGAAATAAACTGCTTATTTGATTATGAAGGCCCTGTTCCCAGACCGTTAAATCAAGTCCTCCCATTTGAACAAGTTACAAACAATAATGATATAACCAAAGGCAATGTTCAAATGATTGGATTAATAGATATTGACAATTTTAAACAGTTTAATGACCAGTTAGGATATAATTATGCCGATAAAGTTCTAGAAATTGTTTTTCAGATATTTAATACGACTGCTGAAATATATCACGGCTTAGCAATCAGAAGAGGAGGAGATGAAATACAATTGATCTTCCAAAACGAATACAAAGAAGTACTTAAAGCAATGTTAACAATGAATTATTTATGTTCATTGATTAAAACCGAAGAATATCAAATTGAAGGGATTAAAAAAAGGGACATTGAATTCTCAGCATCAATAACAGTCACTAATGGAACTAGAGAAATATCTGAACACTATGCATATGAATTATTCAGGTACGCAAAATTAAAAGGAAGAAATAGCATATCAATAGACTATACACCAATAAACAATATTGAAAATATTTGCATAGAAGATCACATGGATTTTCACAGGTTTGACAGGATAAGAAGAAGGTATTTTAACCAGAAATTAGCAAGAACCAAAAGATATAAAGTCAATTTTGATGAGCATAACAAAGCATCTGGTGTTCACAAAATACAAAACGGAGAAATGAAAGAAGAAACTCAAGGACCGTCAACTGAAATTATTGAATCAATCATAAAAAGATTAGACCCTATCATGGATACAATTCCACAAGAAATGATAAAAGAACAACCAAAAACAGGGTTTTATGATCAAATTCTGGAATCAAAGGACATAATAGATTTTGAGACCTAAAACACATATCAATTATTTGCACTACCTATTGCCAATTTTATAAGAAGAATAAACACTTTTCATATTCTTAAAAATCCTGTCAATGTCTTTCTGGGTTTTTATTTTTAGAGATTCAATTGGGTCATCAGTCATGTCTGCTCTCAACCAATTATATTGCCTTTTATTACGCTCCAAAAAACCCATCTTAACCAATCGCGTCAAATGATACCTAACAGCTTTATCAATCTTCTTTTCATCATCCTTCTTTGTTTTCTGAAGTTTACAGACGTCTTCAACAATGTTATCAGAAGTAAATGGAAATTCTAGCCTGCCTAATATAACCTCAAAAACATCAAAAACCAAGGTTCTGGATTCACCGGGCGAAATTAAACCCATGCTGATAGCTAACCATCTAATTTGTTTTTTATGAGAGATTTTAACTTCAGAAGACAATACCAGGTCCCTTAAAATAATCTCTTTCTTAACAAGGTCTGCCTCAGGTAACATAACTTTTAAATAAAATTAATATTTATAAAGGCTACTCAGAGATGACCCGGAATTTGCCCGCAATAGTAATAAACATAATAGCCCATGAACAGCAACGATATGTTTATATAGTTAATTAAACATATAATATAGTATGAAATTTGGT
>CAYOKY010000081.1:0-5074 GCA_964404695.1 Microcaldota archaeon
ATTTCATAGTTTAACATCATTGTGCAGTTCATATTGCTCAGGAATATTAAAAATTCCTGGATTGTTAATCTATAAGTATATTTATCTTTAAAATTCAATTTCAGAACATTAGCTGAATCTATTACTACTCTTTTAATGTTCTTTTCAAGCACTGCTTTTTCAACGTATGATAAAAGTTCATTAATGTCAAGCGTTCTCGGTTTATAAAAAAGTATTTTTTCATCGTCCATCATGAGTTGGATTTCGTTTGACATGTCATTAAACGTTGCGCGCGCATTTGAGACAACTGACTTTTCATCCTCTTGAAGTGATATGAATAACCCTGTCTCACCTTTCTGCGCTCCTTTTAATAGAAATTCAAATGAGATTAAAGTTTTGCCGGTTCCGGGACCACCGCATATTGCTATGTTTTTGTCTTCGGGTACACCGCCGTGTAACAATTTATCCAATCCATCTATTCCAGTTAATACTCTTTTCATGGTTATCATCTATACCTTCTTTAACGATTTAATCGTTGCCATGTTTTTTTGTTTTGTTACTTGTTTTTATATTCTTGTTATGTTGTTTTATGATTCGGTTTTTTGTTATGTTTATTACTTGATTTATCCTTGTCCTGTTTTTATTATTTTTTTACTGATTTCCAACCTTGTTTGTCAATTCTTTTACTTCTTCCTGAATCTTTTCTTCCTGTTTTTTTAATTGTTTGATTTTGATATCAGTAGTTTCAAGTTTTTCTTCAAGTTCCTTTTTTGCTTCGCTTATTGATACAGGTAACAATAACGAACCCTGAATCTTATAAACATCGCCCTTTATGTCTTTTAATCTTTTGATTGTCAGTTTATATTCATCACTTTGCATTTCTAGGTTCTGTCTCTGAAACATTACATATTGCAATTGTTGTTGATACTTACCAATTTCTTGTTCTATTGCCATAATATTCACCTCAATTTTTTAATCATTTTAATTATCGTTTACTTTATTTTTATATGCCTTATACTTTACTAACTTACTATTCTTAAATTTACCATCTCCTAACCTATCATTCCCATTTTCTCTATCATTACAACCAATCTCATTAATGAATTTATTGTTGCTTTCATAGAGGTTAAATCAGACGATATTATATTAACAACTAAAAGGTTTATATTACTTTTGTGGTCATGCCTTGTTTTAAACATGATTTGGACTTTATCACTGTCAGTAAAATTATCTTTCAAGCTATTTAGAAGCAGATCGGGTTCATTGTTTTCTATCTCAATCTTTGTTTTCATATTACCACAGTTTTTGTCATTATTTTCAGATTGTCAATTTTTTATATTTGTTATTATGTTTATTCTTCTTCTGTTGTTATTATCTTGTTATCCTTTTGGATTTTGAACTTAAAATTTTTTAATGGGCCGTAATACCTGTTTTGTTTCTTTCCTATTATTATTACATTTGGCTGGATTTTTGCAATTTTCATAAGATTGCGTTTGCCACGACCAACGTATTTAATCTTATTTGTTTTAGCTGTTTCCTGCGCTTTTATCTTGGTTTCCAAATCAGAGTTTTCAGTACATGTAATAATAAAAGAAGAAAAGAAATTTAATTTGTTTAAATTCAATCTGTTGACACCTCTTTTGCAACAGGAGGTCTTAATTTTGCAAGTATCCTGCTCCCGCAATAAGGGCATCTGATGAATTTATGTTCAATTTTTTCAATTTCCTTGCCACATTGAGTGCAAACGTACATTTACTCATCCTCTTTTTTAATTAATGCAAGTTTACGTAAGCTTTCCTTGCCTGGTGCAGTGTTAAATGACCATGCTCCTCCTGCATATACTGATTTGCATGAGTTGCATTTCCAAACTGCGTATTGCATTCTTGTGAGAGATTTCTTTTTACAGTTTGGACATAGGTATTTAGCATTTTTCCTTTTGTTTACATTTTTCATCCTTTTTCGCGTTTTTACTCCGCCTCTAACAGTATGGGATACCATATAATCACCATTAATCCATATTTAATTTTATTTACTTTGCATTTTGCAAGATTTTTTTATGTTCAGAATGCTTTTTAAATGCTATGTCCATAAGTTCAAAGATTTCTTCTTTAGTAAAGGGTGCTCCACCGTTTTTTTGGACTGAAACGATTTTATCACCCATAACTCCAAACGTTATCTTTCCTTGTGTTGCAATCTCCTCATCAAGTATTGGGTCAAGAATAGTTTTGTCCAATATCTTGCAGAACGTATGAGCTGTGACCGGTTCTTTTATCTTCATATTCTTAAGTTTGCCTTCTCTGATCAATACGCCGTCTTTATATTCCGGAATTTTAGTATTTAATAGTGCAGTCATTGCAGCTAATGCGCTTGCGTCTGTTAGGTTGCCCTGATCATCTAAAATCCATAAATCTATGAACATCATTAAAACTTTGCCGTCTTCAAGGCAGAATGATTTGACATCAACAATCTCTGAACTTCTGATTCCTCTATCTACTACTCTTGCAAGTTCAATAGCATCCTCATTAGGAGGTCCTGGCTCAAATTTCTTGTTTGCAAACGGTACAAATTCTGCATTGGTCATAAATACTCCTTCGTTAGGTCTGTCTGAATATGGTTCTCCAATTGCAAACTTTATGCTTGCTAATACTTGTGTATCACCAATTCTTGCATAAGCTGATCCTTCAGAAGTTTTCAAAACGTTGGGTTTTACTTCAATTTCTCTATATTCATAAGGTTCAGTTTGACTTAACCTCTTGCCTTTTTTAATAGTGTCAATGAGTGAACTTTTCATTAACTCTTTCATTACGTTATCCATAAGTATCGCCTCTTATAACGGTAAACGTTTTTCCGTTTCCTTGCCTTCCTCTGAAAAATAAACCTTTTCAAGGGCTTCAATTTGTTTTTGTTTGATTATTACAGATGCTTTTTCAACCATTTCAAACATCTGTTCAAAATCCTCTTTGTTTAGTATGCCGTCCATCTGGAAAGCCAATACTTGTTTATTTCTGCCAGCAATTGCAATTGGTACGTCTGCACCACCGTTAGCAGCATCTTCAATATAATTCATGTCAAGTATTATTTTACCATCAACTTTGCCTGCCGCAACTGCCTGAACCATGTCTTTCATAGGTATGCCTGCGTCTGCTAATGCAACTGAGGCAGCAGTCATTGCAGCACATCGTGTTCCACCATCAGATTGTAATATTTCAATAAATATTTCTATCTGTGCTTTAGGAAATTTATCCAAAATCACTACGTCTTCAAACGCGTTCCTGATGATTTTTGAAAGTTCAATGCTTCTTCTTGACGGACCACTTCTTCCATGCTCATTCATTGAAGAGAATGGAGTCATATTGTATTTGACTTTTAGTCTTGCTTGGAAAGGGTCAGACAAATGCTTAGGGATACAATCTCTTGGCCCTCTTACTCCTGCAAGTATTAAATTGTTGCCCCATTTAATCAATGCGGACCCGTCACAACCGTTAAGAACATGTGCAGTAATTTCAATATTACGCAATTCATCTAGGTCTCTGCCGTCTAACCTTTTACCTTTTACAAAGTATTCTGTAGGTTTATCTGTCATATTTTTCACCTCTTTATAGTTCAGCGTTTATATATCTCTCAATTCTGGCTGTTAACCCGGAATTGTGAGCTTCGCTGATGATCTTATTTATAATTTTAATAACCAAATTGCAGTTTTCACAATCATTAATCCAAATCAAACCGTTCTTGCCTACTATGATGTTGCAATCGGTTTTTTCTGTTATCATGTTAACCATTGACATTTTCTTGCCAATTACTCTTGCAACTTTAACTGGTGGTATTTCCATAATTGTACCATAACCCATTTTTTTTGGATATTTAATTTCCACGTTTTTGACTTCGTTAACGTTTTCAACTTCTGCTTCAATAACATCTCCAATGTTTAATTGTTGTCTCATGCCACGTGATGAGAATGAAGTTTCGTTTGCCATATTAACAAATGCATTATAACCAGAATGTCTTTCATTAGTAATTATCCCAATGATTTTATCTCCAATCTGTGGGTCATAAGGGCCTTGTAAAGGTATAATTCTATTATTTCTTAATATTCCGTAAACTTCAGAATAAATCGTTTCTCCTTCCTGATATGTAAATGGTTGATTGTGCATTTGTTTATCAAGTTCATCGCCGGGATGTATTATTACTTGTTCGTTTTCCATAAATTCACCTCTATTTCTATTTTGTTGATACGACTTTGGTTTGTACATTTCCCTGTGTTACTGAGTTAAGTTTGTTATATAACTCGGTTTGCAGTCCACCGGGGATGGAAATTATAGCAATCAAGTCGCCTTGTGAACCCCATTCTTCTTTTCTGGGGTTATATCCCTTAACAATACCATACGCTTTTGCAGCGTAAATTGCAGGAATTCTAATAGCAATTTCAACTGTTTCAATCTTGATCGGTAAGACCAGTCTCAATGCTTTTATAACCGTTTCAACCTGTTGTTCTGCAGTTTTGAAAGGGTCAATGTTAACCTTAATTTGTTCCATTGCATTTTCCAGTCGAACCATTGTATGGGGTGCGTTGGTACGCGGGTCAATGCTTTCTCTTCGGATAATGTCTAAAATTTGTTTCCTTTTGTTTTCAAGTTTCTTTTTACGTTGCTCAGTTGTCATTGGAATTTCACTATGTTTCATAATGTGTTCTGCAATCTTATATGGGTCATCTGTTCCGAAGTTGTCAATCAATGTTTTTTCGTCCCATTTTTCGCCTTTCTTTGCATCTTTATAAATATCTTCAACAATCAGGACATCTCTAACATTAGTTAGCTCGCCGATGTGATAAGGGTGAGCTTTATCTTTATTTACAAATATTTCAAATTGTAAATTGCCTTTTTTGTATTTTACGATTAATGCATCATTGAGCAAAAAATAACCTCAATTAAAGTTCTGCATAAACAAAATTTGTGTTAGTAAATGTTGCATATGCGATTTCAATATTGTCTGCCTTAAATTTATCTTCTTTTGCGATTTCCAAAGCTTTGACAATTAGTTTCTTTGCATTATCTAATGTTAAGTTATCTTTATAATGCTTATCTAGATAGTCAGTTAT
>CAYOKY010000082.1:0-4804 GCA_964404695.1 Microcaldota archaeon
GCTCGCAAGACATTAGCGAGTGTTAATAAAGCTGTAGTATCTGAAAAAACAGACGGTGATTTGATTGGTGATTTGATAGACGGCTTAGAATAAACCTCGTAATACAATCCAAAAGAAATACCCACTGTAAAAGGTGGGTACTTTTCATAATAGTAGAGAGCTCACCTCTCCGTTCAGGCTTGATGTAATTTAACATACCGCTTGACAACATCCTTTACTTTTGTTATACTTATGTATCAATTAAAGGGTGGTGCTGGTGTGACAAGAAAAGAACGAATAATGAATGTTTGTTATAAAGTAGTTATCAAGTTTAATGTATTCAACAAGACTTATTATGTAGGACTATTATTAAAATAAAAAGGTGGTGATTATAATGCAAAGGGAACACGATGAAATTATGAGGGGTTATAATGTTATCGATATAGATGCGGAATTTGATGAAGCTACTATAAACTATATCAAAGCTTTTTTACTAGACGAACACTTAGTAAAAGAAAATAAAGAAGGTGATTTTAAATGAGCAAAGATTTTATGACATTAGTTGATATGGGAATTTGCGACAAGGCGGAAGCATTGAAGAGCTATGTTACTAGCCAAAGTGTATTTTATCCTCCGCACCCTGAATATGTAGTAAAGAGTACTATTAAAGGTTTCAAAAAATATTGGGCGGGGACGGCGACTCTAGAAGAATTAGCAGAAGCTTGTTATCTCAAAGACACTGGCGGACTATTCAGATACTATGAGCAATTTTTAAATGAAGAGGAGGCGTATTAATATGTATGTGTCAAGAGATATAAGAAAAGCATTTTTTTTAACAATGATGTTTTGCGGATATTTAGGAATAAATATTTTTGCAGTAAGGTTCGCATATTTAATTTTTGGGGAAGCCATTGCAGTATATACGGGCGCAATAGTACTACTTTTTAATTTTATTTTGGTTGGTATAAAATCTGGAATGATAGAGGGATAACATGACAATAACTGAACTAACAACAGATAGAACTGGTAATGGTATAATTGAGAAAATAGTATATAAACATAAACAAATAGACAAAGCTATAGAATGGGCGGAAGCCTACGCCAAAAAAAATTGGGATACTTTTGTTTATCGACAAGATGGTACAGAAAAATATTTAGTTAACCCAACAACAGGTGACTGTTTAGTTTTCAATCAAGCTTAATATTTTACCCGCCTCGTTGGTTTCCACCCCTACCAACGGGGTATTTTTTTGCGCTGAACAGAGCTAACCTGCCGTTCAGTCAATACTTATGTCCTTGACAATTTGATATTGATACTGTATACTTGTTATATCAAATAGAAAAGGTGGTGGTGATAATGTTTAACGCAACAACAGGGAAAAATGAACTAGAAAAAATATGTTTAACAACTCACGCAAAAATTATCAGGGATGCTCTAAAAAGAATAAAATTGATGAAGGCGGTAAATTAATGAAAAAATTAAAAAGTGATTATCTTAACTTAATCAATGATTTATGCTCTTTTATTACTGACGGTACGCCTAAACTCATTGAGAAACGCCTAGCGAATGAAATTGAAGCTAATAAGCTATTGGACATAACAATATTTAACAAAGACGGTAGCAGAGCATTTAAGGACATATTAAGCTATTGACAATTAGTTTGACATAGTGTATACTTAATTATGAAAGGTGGTAACAAATGAAATTATTAACAACCAAACAGTGGGAAAAAGTAGCTAAAATTTCTTGTGAAAAATGTTCCGATAAAAATGGTTGTGATAGGGTAAAATATTTATGCCCTAAAGAAAATTATTAAATAAAAAAAGGTGGTAAATTAAAATGACAAATTCTATGGAAATGGATATAGCAAAAACAATACAACAACAAATTAAGTACCCTAACGCTATGAAATTTTTTAGCTGGGGTGGACATGCTTGGACTGTACTTCCTGCTGGAAAAACTGACAATGGGGAAAATTATACACTTGGTGGATTAGCTTTTAGAGTTAATGGTATGAAATTAAAACAAGGGCGTGTTGAGGTTCAATTAATGGGTGACGATACTTATAAGGTTAGTTTTTTTAATAGACTGTCAAGAATGATTAAAACTCAATCAAATGTTTACTTTGACGAATTACAGGAATTAATTGATAACGTTGTGGAAAAAATCCCAGAATACGAATACTAAACAACTAAGCCCTTGAGAAATCAGGGGCTTTTCTCCTGCCTAGAGCTAACCTACTGAACGGACACTCCTTACTCCCTTGACTTTTAAAAATATATATGCTATAATTTGATTGATTCTAAAGAGCAAGCAAATAATAGTGCTTGACAACTTAACAGAGAAATGTTAGAATAGATTTATAAGGTGGTGGTAATAATGAAAAGAGAAGAAATTGAAGAAAGAAATTTAACTATAACTAGTACAGGGAGATTGTTAGACGAATCAGGAAATGAATATAGGGACGAAGAAGGATGTTGTTGTTATCTTGACAATGAATTTGAAAGTGCTATGAAAGCATTAAAAGCATTGGAAGAAGAATTAGATATGGATAATACGGATGGAATTAGAAAAGTAAGAAAAGCTATTAAGATATTAGAAACAATAGAATAAAAGAAAGGAATAACAATGGCTAAATATATAATAAGTTTCCCCTTTGTTAGGAGCGATTCTAGAATTATTGAAGCAAATGGTAATGACGGCATACAACGTTTCATAGATAGTGAGCTTGCAGATATAAGGAGAAATATACATTATGAAAAAGTAGGTGATGAAAAATGTTAAAAGAAGCATACAATGCAAAGAAGCTAACAAAAAAATATGAAGAACAATTTAAAGAATTACGTGATGAAATTATCAACGCTACTAAAGGTATGAAAGACAAAACTCTCACTGAAGGAGAATATGAGGCAAAAGTTACATATACTAAAACAACAGAGTATATTAATATAAAGAAAGCTCAGAAAGTTCTCCCTGCTGAATGTTTTAAAACTGTTATTATTACAGATATAGTTAAAGCCTTAGAAAAATCAAAAAAGCTAGATAGTAAGATTGTGGATAAATTCCGTAAATTTTCTTACACAAAGCCTAGAGTTTTGGTAAACAAAACATAGTTAAAATAAAAGCCTCACAAAAATGTGGGGTTTTTTATTGCTTGACAATTAGCTTGACGTATGATATACTTGATGTAGAAAGGTGGTACAAGATGAAAAATAAAAAAGAGATAATCCTAGCGCAACAGAATAAGGATATAATTAAGCTTGAACAGAAAGCACTCATAGCAATAACGCAAGCTATACGGGCTGGTTATAATAAAGATAAAAGAACAGGTAGAGTAATTAAAAAATTGTTAGAGTATTGGGTAAATGATGCTCCTGAAAATGAAGCGGTGGTAATAGTATGAATATAGCTCAAAAAGTAATTAAAGAGGCATCAGAAAATAAAGATATAGTTGTATTTTTAAAAGTTAAAGGTGAGTATAAAATAGCTTATGTATGTAATACTTTTATAGAACTTGAAAAAAAATTAAAAAAGGATAAAGTATGAATATATACAGTATAGTAATAGAATCGCATGAAGGAAGAGAGCCTCATACTTATATTTGCAAAACAAAACAAGATGAAGATATGTTAGTTAAAAATATTGCTAAATGTTATGATATTGAAGTTAAAGATTCAGACGATTTAGAAGATATTAAGAACACTATAACTGAACAGATTAATGGTTCAGGCAGTGAAATAAAATTTAATGTTAGTTGTGAAATAATCGCCGAAAAAAAGAAGAAGAAACTTGATGATATTGACAGCTTAGAAACACCAGAAGATTTAAGCAGATAGCTAAATAGATATTTTACCGAGAGTAGGGTACACCACCCCCTGCTCTCATTCCTTTCATGTAGAGCTAACCTCCCGTTCACCCTAATCATTTAACAAATCTCTTGACAATTAACTTGACAAATGGTATACTTAGGTATCAAATTAAGGAGGCAGAAATTATGGGAACAAGAGGCGCAATTGGTGTACGAATAAATGGAGAGGATAAAATGACTTATAATCATATGGATAGTTATCCAGACGGATTAGGTGCAACCTTTTTAAAAGAAACTAAAACAATCAAAGGAAGCTTAAAAGCTTATAAAAAAATGGCGGTAGAATTAAAACTCGTTGATTCAGATAGCAACCCCACACCAGAGGATATCAAAAAGTATCAAAGATATCTAAATGAAGATGTTAGCCAATCAAAAAAAGAAACAATTGAAAATGGTGTAGACTGGTATCAATTACTTAGGGAAATGCAGGGCGAAATATTACAAAATTTATGTTCAGGTGTAATGTTAGAGAATAATACATTTATCCACGACTCTTTATTTTGTGAATGGGCATATATAATAAACTTTGATGATGATACGTTAGAAGTTTATGAGGGATTCCAAAAGAACCGAGTAAATATCAAAGGACGTTACAAAGACTATAAGCCATCAGAAGGTGATGGTTATTTTGCTTGCTCATTGGTAAAAACTTATCCCTTAAACAAGTTACCAAGTTTAAAGAAATTTTGTAATGATTTAGAGCCAGAAGAAAACTAATGTTTATAGTTTACAAAAAAGTAAGAAAACATAGTGCGTGGTTATCCAAAGCCCAAGCCTTGCACCAGATAAAAGTGTTAATCGAATGCGGTTACGATAAAATGAGTGGTTAGATGTAAACTATCCAAATGGACATTATTTCGTTTAAGTGTATTCTTATATTAATAGCAGAATTGCCCTACAGAAATGTAGGGCTTTCGCTTTTGCTTTGCCATAAATAATCCTTTTTATTATATATC
>CAYOKY010000083.1:0-4746 GCA_964404695.1 Microcaldota archaeon
AAAATAATCAAACAAATTAGAAATAATGAATTTAAGGTAATTTTTACAAAAAAAGTTTACGGTTAGCTTTTAAAATGCTGAACAAAGAGGACAAAGGCACTGCGTTAAGGTATAGTTTAAAGCAGGCAATATATCACCTTGGGCCAACCGGTTTTCCGTTTGAAGTTTATGTTTCTAAACTGTTTGAAAATTACGGTTACAAAACCAAAACCAATCTAAACTTAAAAGGCAAATGCATTTCTCACGAGGTGGATGTTATTGCAGAGAAGGGCAAGGAAAAGATATTAATTGAATGTAAATTTCATTCTAAACCATGGATTTATTCTAGTATTCAAACTGCATTATATTGTTATTCAAGGTTTATGGACATTAATGAAAATCCTAATCTGTCCAAGAAATATACTAAACTTTTGCTTGTAAGTAGTACGAAATTCAGCAGGGACGTAAGAAAGTATGCAAAATGCAAGGATATTGATGTTTTAGGATGGGGTTATCCTCGTAAGGATAGTTTGCAGAAAATGATTGAAGATAAGAAACTGTATCCCTTAACACTGCTTAAGTCTATTGACAATAATTCCAAACACATCCTGCTTGAAAACCAGTACATTCTTTTAAAGGATATTATTGATGCTGAACTGGAAGTTTTAATTGAAAAAACAGGAATACCCAGTGATAAACTTAAACGTATGAGGAAAGAGGCATTGTTAGTATAAGAATCATTGTTGTTTGGAAATAAGAATTATTACTGTTTGGAAATAATAATATAAATATTCTCTTTGTTTAAGAGTTATGAAATATATTATATCTAAAATAATCCTTAAGCTCGGAGAATTTATGCGGGAAGAGGACAGAAAGAAAAAGGAAGTTTTAGGCAAAGAAATATCCAACCTGTGTTCTGCAAATTTTAAAACGTTAGCACAAAAAGAAATTAAAGTTGCTGAAGTTATTTATCCTTTGATTGCATTAGGTTACTTTAAAGCAGAAGATAACAATTTTGATCCGGAATCAAGAACCATAACTAAAATTATGGTGTTTCTAAAGAAATATCTTGAATAAGAAGAGTTTTAGAAAAACTAAGACATTATGTGATATATCTTTAATATATATTTAATTATTAAACCAATTAAATATACTCCTATTACACTTAAAATTACATATACACCTTCTTGTGTTAGTAAAAATATTGATGATCTTGCATCAGTCATAAATATCAATTGGGTTAAAGAAATAAATATTAAAAATAAAATAATTGTTAAGATTCCATCCTTTTGAAAAATCATTCCTTTTCCAATCAAAGGTGTTTTTGAAAATCGGTAATCTTTATTTTGTCCTTTCCAAACTAAATAAGAACCAATGATCAATAAAATTAAACCAGGCAAAATAATTATGCTTGGATAATTAAAAGCAATAAATAAAATCATTAATGAATGTAAGCAAATTGATAAACCAAATGATAATATAAATTTTTTTAATTGCATATTATTTTTTTATATTTTAATTATATAAATCTATGTTCTTTAACAAATTTGATTGATAAGCTATACTATTTGTATCAAATACATCTACTCATTACAATTTTAAAATTGTTAACGCCGTAAACAGAGTTTATGTATAATTTCCCTTTGACAAAAGAGTATTAGAAAATCTAAGAGAGTATGAAAAAACCAATATGTTTTAAATAGATGCTATTGTATTATATATCTCCAATCACTTTTTTTTTCTTTTTAACTATCTTTTCTTATAGAGTATCATTTTTCTTAAATAATACCATTATAGTAAACTCAAAATTATCTTTGTTACCATAACAGTAAACTCTATGCAAAGCAAAAAACATGTTTTTGGATGGGTGGTTTACTATTATGATGTGTTCTCAACTATGTTGGATACACAAGCCCCCTTATCACAGGAAGATGTATTAAAGGAGCATAATTTTATATGATTTGTATATTTTCAGTATACCATTATGATGTTTGAGTTAGAGGAGTTTATTGTGGTGGTGTTTTCTGGGTAGATTGAATTTTCGTTTTTTAAAAGATATTTTTTATCCAATCTAAGATCATATCTATTAAGGATTTATTTCTTTGAACATCTGAAGAAATATTATAACAAATTCCATCACTACAAAAATTACTTTTACACTCAAAATTATTCTGGCAAGTATGAGTTTTATCCTTCTGAGGCAAAAGTAGTTCGTTTAAACAGTAAATAGGAATATTGTTAATAATATTTCTAAGTCCTGATTCTGTACAAAAACCAAGATTTACCGGGCAAGTGCACTCGCCACAGGTTAAATTTTCTGGTGAAGCTCTTTCACATATTGAAGGGCAATGGTCACAAGGTATCGACTTTTCTTCTTCTTTTTCAAAATTAACAGATGAAGGTATAATTTCTCCATTTGCATTGTAACACTGTTCAATTTCAATAGTTCTTGGTTCATTGATATTCTCATCATATTCTATGATATTTGTAACAATATCATAAAAGGAATATGTGATATTAATATTATAAGTTAAATTAGTTGGCTCACATTTTGGATATTCTGATAAAGGGGTATCTGTGGGTGTTTCAACATTACTAGTATTCTCTGAAATATCCTTCGATGAACAATAATCTGGGCATTCCCACTCAGTACATGTAACGACACAATTGGAATTATATATAACCTCCGAATTATCAAATCTTTTATTACAATTATCCCTAGAATATGATTTACATTCTCTTTCGTCTTCAGAGCATGAAGGTTCTGTTTCTTTTAAATTCCAATCCCACAAAATCTCTGCACAAAACCAATCTGAACAAATTGACTCTATGCAATCATTATTCCTATAAGAAACTTTCCTACTTGTACAAAAAACATTTTGATCCTCTAAACAAGGAGGTTCGGGAGAATTATATTTCCATTCATAAATCATTCCTGTTTTTGAGTTTACATCTGGAATTGTATTACAGACCCATTCTGTACATTTAATATAATAAAAAGAATATGATGTTGTTATTGTAGTAGAATGTGATGTTGTTCCTAGTGTTATAGATGTAAAATGTGATGTTGTTATTGGTGTTGTAGATGTATAATCTCTTAAAGCGTCTTGAATACATCCAGCATCATCAAAATCACAACCAGAATTTTCTATAATATTATTAATACACTCAATATCCTCAGAATCACATAAATTCTTAGATACAACTCCTGATATAATCACATAATCAGCACATATTTTTTCACTATCTGAACAAGAATAAATTAATGTGATAAATAACAATAAAAATAATAATAAGTTTTTCATAAATATGAATAAGTTAAATAGTATTTAAATGTTTGTTTCAATTATCTTTTAGATTTTCTAATTATCTCTTAGTTATGTTCTAACAAGTCTCTTTTTCTATGATTTCAATCTCCTTTTCTGTCAAACCATAGAGTTTGTAGACTAGTTGGTCGATTTCTTTGTCTGTGTGCTTGATTTCTTCTTCTATTCTTGCCCGTTCGTCTGTTTTTTTGTCGCCAAACTCATGTACGGTTATGCCTAATTTTTCTAGTTTATTAACTAAAAAAGCAACTTTATCAATTACTTTTTCATCAGGAATTACTATTGGAAGTTCAAGTAGGGCATTTTTCAAGACATCAACAGTGATAAAGTAATTTTTATAATAGTAAGTTATCAACTTTGAATTTAACAACCCTGACAATAATCTGAGATCGGTTTTGCTGTTCTTTTTTAAAAGTAACATGCCATCCTTGACATAATAATTCTCATTATCGTAGGTAACTGCAATAGCTTTCCCCATTCTAGCGACGATTATTTTTTCTGTTTCAAATCTTTCTTTATCTCCAGGTCTTGCTGTTTTCTTATGTTTTTTCATTAAATCAGGGACATACCAAACATATTTGTTCTTAAAACTCTTTGAATAACGACCTATATCTTTGCTCCTTAGAATTTTTTTACATTCTTTGTTTTTAGGTTCATCAAAAATAAATTTAGTATCATCTCCCGTTTTCAAACCATAAACGAATTTAATGTATTCCCCCAATCGTTTGCCCTTATCTTTGATTTTTTTGAGAATGCCAGAAGAATTATCTGAATAAAGTCCAAAGTTATATAAGTGATTTTTCTTTATATCAGATTGCTGAAATTCTTTTATAAAAAGAATTTCTAAATTTCCATTAAGTCTTTCGACAATTACTTTGTTTTTGTCTCTTTTCTTCTCATCTTTTTCTGTTGAAAACACGAAAACGCAAGTTTCGACCGTAGCGTCTTGGAATACTTTTTTGGGCAACTGTACTAATTTTATTATTTTACAATTTTCCAAAATAAATTTTCTAATCTCAAAAAAACTTTCTAAGGAAGTCCAAGTATGGGGTACAATAAAAGAAAATAGTCCCTTTTCTTTAAGTAACATGATCCCTTTTTCCATAAAACAATTATACAAGTTTGATTTCGCTTTAAAAGTTCTCAGGCTTTTCCAAAAGAATTTTTTGTCTTTAGAATTTAGGTTATGTGGTTTCACATAAGGAGGATTTCCAACAATAATATCAAAACCACCTTCTTTTATTATATCTTCAAATTCATTTTCCCATTTGAAAGCTCTTTTGTCTGCGACATCTGGATCATCAATTAAAGAATTTCCACATTTGATATTTTCATCAAGATTAGGTAAAGCTATATCTTTTGAGGCTATTTTTAGGAATAAAGATAATTTTGTAATTTCTACACTTTCTCTTAATTTAAGATAAAATGAATTATCTTGTGC
>CAYOKY010000084.1:0-4707 GCA_964404695.1 Microcaldota archaeon
GGGAGTTCTGAAGAGCAATGGAACAATGAACAAGCATTGCAAATTATGGTGAAAACTATTACTGATGTTTTAAGATTGGAACCAAAGGTTGTGCCTTCTTTGTTTTGTGTTGGCGGGCCACATTATGCGCCCAAGTTCACCAAATTGTTTTTAGACAATGATGATTTTTACATAGGTCATA
The DNA here is from genome assembly GCA_964404695.1 of Microcaldota archaeon. GTDB lineage: Archaea > Micrarchaeota > Micrarchaeia > Anstonellales > JAGGVH01 > JAGGVH01. Next base: position 182 of record CAYOKY010000084.1, read on the forward strand.
TTCTGCCAGGTTATCAAATTGATGCTTTGGATTATGAAACATTTGTGCAAGGTATTGAAAAAGTAGTTGGTAAAACAAAGGAAGTTTTGCTAGACTGGAAAGGGATGAAAGGCAGACAGCGCGAGAAACTAATTGCATTTTGTGAACAATATGGCCTCCCGTGGCGCAAATAGGTTTTGTTTAAATATATTTGTAAGAATAAATTGAAACAAGTTTGATGAGAAATATGAAAAATGCGTGCAATGGGAAATAATAAAAAAAGCGGAAATAAAAAACGCAAAGAAAAAAAGCGAAGAAAAAGCAAAAAGAAAAAAAATTTAAGCGCAGAATAAGCAGTTTAGCCTGTTGGGTAATACTCCATTGGCTCTGCACCTTCAAGAATAGTTATTGCGCCCTTTGCCAGCGCTGTCATTTCATCTTCTCCAGGGACTACGTAGAATTTTCCGCCGTCGTTCACAATTTTGTAATTTTGTTCTATTATCTCATTTGTTATATAATTGTTGAATGCAACTCCTCCTGTTAGGATTACAATATCTACATTATCATCATAACTTCCTTCAATTATGCCTTTTGCAGAATAGATTCCCTTTGTTATGCTTCGTATGTATGCGTTGTAAACATTTTTTATGTTCTCAAATTCTTGGGCAAAGAGGATTTCATACGCTTTTCTATGTTTGTCATCAATTGCTATCTCGTTCAAGGCAGTTACTTCTTGATAAACCATAGCTGTAATTGCTTCTATGTCGCTTGTCCCTAACATAGCCAAAACTCCTCCGTTTCCTGCAATCATTTTTAGTATCTTGTTTTTTGTGTCATCTAAACTAGGTTGGATTGGTGTGTTGCAATTTGCAAAATCCATGCAGTTATTTAATATAAATAGGTCGTTTTTAGCAATTTCGAATGCATGCAATAGGTTTCGTTCAGCTTCTCCAAACGCATATTCTACTAAAAGGTCTATTGAAATGTTTGAACGGTTAGGAGTAATCATTCCTCCAAGTGCATTTAGATTAACATCAATGACCTGGCCGTATAAGTGTGAGCATATTGATGTGCCTCCTCCTAAATGTGCAATTACCATGTTCATATCTTTATATTCTTTTCCTTCATTCTTTGCTGCAATATCTCCAACTTCCTTTGTATTAAGTGCATGGAATCTTGACGGGATTGGAATTATTGGACTACCTGAGATCCTTGCTTCATCATCCATCTCGTCAACAACTACAGGATTAAAAACAAGTCGTCTGTTTTCAGGCACATTAAACATTTCTCCAACTTCATATGCAATTATTGCGCCAAGGTTGGAAGCGTGTTTTCCACAAAATTCGTTCTCCAAATCATTTAACATCTTTTTATTAATCCAATAGGCCCCACTTTTTACAGGCCTCATTAGTCCTCCCCTGCCTACTACTGCACTAACATACTTTTCATTGAGATTGTGTTCTTTCATAATTTCCTGTATGGTTTTTGCTACAATATCTGCTCTATATGTTTTCTGGTCTTTTATTGACAGTTTTATCCAGTCCTCTTTGTCGTGGCTGATATCCCTTGTTTCAATCAGGTCGTTCCCATTCCAAATTGCTATTTTGGTTGAGGTGGAACCTGGATTAATAGTTACGATGATTGGTTTAATTGAACCAATTCCTGGTTCCATAATTGAAAAATTAGTGTGCTCTGTTGCCTTTGTAGTGTCAAGTTTGACAAGGGTGTAAGGTACTTTTCTATGTCCTCTAGTTTTTTTTACTTCGTATTTTATTGCCATATCAATCACCCTCTCAAATGTGTTTATGTTGCTGATAAATGTGTTTATGTTGTTAATATTGGGGCAAAATGTTTAAAACGTTTGTTTTAATGGTTTGGCATGGTGGGGGCGTGATTAGGAGGTTTTTATCCTCCGAGGGAATAGTAATATTTATAAATCTTTCTATCGATAAATGTTAAACACAACTTTTATAAATTTATCCTTCAGATTGCGGTTTATCTGCTTTGTTGTCTGAAGAGAAGGGGGAATCAACATGATAGAAAAAATCGAAAGAAAAACTAAAAAATGCCCCAGATGTGGGAGCGCAAACCTTGCCCGTGATTATGAACATGGTGAAATCGTTTGTAAGGAATGTGGTTATGTTGTTAGTGAAAATCTTGAAGATTTAGGGCCTGAATGGAGGGCTTTTGACAGTGATCAAATGGCATCACGAGCCCGTGGCGGTGCGCCGACCAAATATACAAGGCCAAACAAAGGTCTTGTTACAGAAATTGATAAATATGATAGAGATATACGAGGAGCAAGGATTTCCCAAAAGAAACTTGCCCAGTTAAGTCGTATGCGTAAATGGCATAAAAGGGCATCCATTGCAACTTCAATGGAACGCAACCTTGCGATTGCACTTACTGAATTGGACAGGATTTGTTCTTATTTAGGATTGTCCGGTGAAACTAAGGAAGCCGCAGCGTTATTGTATAGGAAATGTGTACAGAATGAGTTGGGCCGAGGTCGTTTGATTGAATCATTGGTTGCAGCAGTAATTTATGCAGTTTGCAGGATGCAACATATCCCAAGAACTTTGGATGAGATTTCAAAGGTTGCAGGCATAGAGAAAAAGGAGATCGGCAGGGCGTACAGGTTTATTAAACGTGAACTTAAACTTTCCGTTCCTTTAACTGACCCAAAAAGTTATGTCCCCAAGTTCTGTGCAGCGCTTAAACTTTCCGGCAAGGTCCAGGAACGTTCAATTAAGATTTTGAAAAAGGCAATGAAAAAAGGATTAGTTTCTGGAAGGGGTCCAACAGGTGTTGCAGCAGCAGCAGTTTACATATCTGCAGCACTGGAAGGCGAACGAAAAACTCAGAAGGAAGTCGCAGACGTTGCAAATGTTACTGAAGTTACTATCAGAAACAGGTATCGTGAACTTAAAAGGGAACTTAAACTTAAAGTTGAATTGTAACTTTTCAAAATAAGTTGACAATTCAAAAGTTGAAAGGTAATGTTGCAAGTTATCCTTTTTTTTATTTTTTTTACAAGTTCTTTAATTTTAACTGGTTTGTTTTTATATTTTTTCTTTGTATCCAAACTTAGGCGCAAATATAATATTGAATCAATTGTTTGGCCGTTTAATAAAAAATATACTAATCTTGAAAATATCGGGGAATTAATTGTAAGTCCTTTCAGTTTGTTTTTAGGTTTAGTTTCTATTATAATTTTAGTTTTCATTGTGTTAATCAATTCAATGTTTGTACAGGGTTCTTCAGGCCTTTTTGGATTTTTCTTGGCAGGTTTTGCAGCTTACACGTTTTCAATTTTGTACCTTTTTATGATTTATTATGCTGATTACAAGGAACGTGAACCACCTCATTTTATTATCCAGCTTTTTGTATGGGGTATAATCGCCTCGTTATTTTCATTGTTTACTCTATTTCTTTTAGATTATTTATTCAAGGATATTTTTTCTCCAGAACTAATATTTTTTGTCAGTGCGATTACTATGGCCCCTGTTGTTGAAGAATTTTTCAAATCTTTAGGAGTAACTTTAGTGGTAATGACACCTGAAGTTGATGACATTGTAGATGGCATAGTTTACGGTTCATGTGTTGGGTTAGGATTTGCATTCATTGAAAATTGGTTATATTTTACATCTCAAAGTATTGCGGACCCTTCAATTTGGTTGGATTATATTCTCCTGCGTGCATTTACTTCTACGCTAGGCCATATGATTTTCACAGGAACAACTGGCGCAGTTTTAACATGGGCAAAATTTAAGTTTAAACATTGGTATTTATTTTTCGTTCTGTTTATGGTTTTGGGTATAGTTCTTCATTCAGTTTTTAATTTTTCCACTTCAGTTTTTGATGGCATATTGGCTGTGTTGGGCCTGCCTTTGCCAATTTTTGTGTTCATTTTTATTTTTTTCGGGTTAAGTATATTTTTAACATTTTATATCTTTTCAGTATTGTCAGAAAAAAGGAAATATCGGAAAAAAGAAATTACTAATGTTAATAAGATCAACAAAAAGAAAAATGTTGGCAGAAAGGAGAAAGTTATCAAAAAGGAAAAGGTTCTCAAAAAGAAAAATGTTATCAAAAAGAAAAAGGTTATCAAAAAGAAAAACGTTGACACTATTGTTAAAAAACAACATACACAACAAAAAAGAAAATCTAAATGAGGTGTTAAAAATGGTAGATAAAACATTATTGACTTTGTTTATTGGTGCTCTGCTTGGGTTGGGGTTGGCAGTTTTTCTGTTCCCTTTTACTACTAATCAGTGCATGGTTGATTATTATGCATACCCTTCTGATGAAAGTAGTGTTCTTAACCTGATTAATTCTGCAGATGATTATATCTATCTGGAAATGTATGTTTTTACTAATGAAAAACTGATGGATGCGTTGGTTTCTGCTGAAGAACGCGGTGTTGATGTTCGTATAATTCTGGAAAAGGAGGTTGAAATTAACCAGCAGGCGTATCTGGTACTTAAAACGAATGGCGTTGATACTCGTTGGGCGTCAACCAATTATCGTTTAACTCATTCCAAATT
>CAYOKY010000085.1:0-4670 GCA_964404695.1 Microcaldota archaeon
CCTCCAATGACCTGATTTCTGTGCGACATTATTATTAAGTATACAGTACTATTTATATGTTTTGGTTTTATGCTTTAATTTGTAATCTACGTTAAATAAATCCTTTAATACGAATATGAAATATTGCTTTTTCATCTCACACACATCAATCTTAGTTTTATGGTAGTATATTTTTTGCCTTAATCTTTCAATTTGATACTTAATACTATCTTTTGTGTGTGGTGGTTTAAACGTATATTTTAGTTCAGTCATCTCTTTATCTGTTAATCCTTCATTCATATTTATCACTTCCAAACTTTTAATATTGTTCCTTCCATATCTAACTTTGGTGGTGGCACATTATAACCTATTAATGCACTAGGAAATCTTGAACCTTTACCCACTTTTCCTTCATAAGATATTCTTCCTTTAGGTATAAAAATCCAGTCTGCAAGTTTTAATATATCTTCTTGCCAAATTTTAGTTTCCATATTATCACAACGATAAATAGCAACTCCTGATTTAATAACCTTAAAGAAATGTTGAAACATCTCTTTTGCTTTAGAAAATGGTGGATTCATCCAACACGTTTCGTGTATTTGTTTATATTCCACTTCTTCAAAATCAGAAGTCCAATTATCACACTTATGATTCTCAAAACTAGCACAACAATCAAAACCAAAATCGTATTGTTCATTTAATTTATTGAATAATTCTTGTGATGTTTGCCATCCGTCTCTCTCTTCATTATTTCCAGTTCCATCATTTCCTTTTCCTTTCATCATTCATTCACCTTATTCCATTAACACATTAAACTAAACACTTACATCTAATTAACACCAGTAAAACAACAAGGTATTTGCGTTTAAATCAATCATCTTTGTTTTTACCTAGTAAGTTAAGGGCTTTCATTCTATCGCTTAAAACCTTCTTTTGTTCATCACTTAACCGCTTTCTCTTTCTTATCTGGAAAAAGGCTTCAAGTCGTTCTTTATCTTCAATTAGCTTACTTTCTGGAAATATCAAAACTCCTTCTTTATTACTGCCTTGAGTTATAACACAATAATCAGGTTTTTGTTTAATCCAAAAAGTTCCTTTGTTAGCTGTTGCAAACGCCCATTCAAACAATAAAGTATTATTCTTTGTTGTATTGGGTTGTATTGATCCATATTTACAGATTATACAACGTATATTATCTGTTTGCATTTCTCCTTTATAAAAAAACTTCTGTCTCTTAACTTTGTATTTATTTGAGTATTTATTCAAATAAGTATTATACTCCTTATCTGTTAATTCATTCTCAAATATTTCAATATCATACTTTGTTAAATATTCTTCATAGTCTTTAAACATATAATCACCTTTAAACCTAATAGGTTTGTTGAAGTATTTAAATATTTCTATTTCCAATCATCCCAACCTAGCCCTTTAAATCCGCATTCAATACATTCACACTCATAGTCTTTAATGACTTTGAATACACCATCTTTACAAACCCTGCCGTTGCATTTCACACATTTAAATACTGGGATCAAATCCTCGTCTTGTGTTTGTCTATCTTCTAAATATACCATCTTAAAACACCTCTAATTTTTCTTTCGTTATCTCAAAAACTATCTTAGCTTTATTGCCAGAATGTAATCTCCATATTGTTCTGTCAAAGCATGGGATTAAACCACGCTTCCATAATTTTATTAATGGCATGAACGGATATTCTTTAGTTTTTATATTTTCTGTATGTTTCCAATCTGAACGGTTTAACTTAAAATTCCAACCTATATAAGCCCAAACTGAATCCCCAACTGAATATCTAATTGAATCCCCAACTGAAGCCCAAACTGAATCCCCAACTAAATCCTTAACTGAATCCCTAACTGAATCCCCAACTGAATCCCCAACTAAATCCCAAACTGAATTCCTAACTGAATCCCCAACTAAATCCCCAACTAAATCCCAAACTGAATTCCAAACTGAATCCCCAACTGAATCCCATTTTTTCAGATTATTAATGTCTTCTTTTGTAACTTGTTTTACCATAGGCAATTTTAATGGATTAATGATATTTTTAATTCGTGTTTTATACACTTTATTCATGATTTGCTTATACCATTCATCTTTAGCAGCCCAACACATCGCCTCATTACTTTGCTTCCACCAATCAGGGCATTTATCATCAAATTTAAATACCCACTTATCTGGATTTATATAATCTTTATTCTTTGGTGTTATCTCCACGGGACAGAAATTATCACTACCATCATCTTTAAGATTGAACAGTTCTGCAATATCGTTATGACTATCTACTCCCAACTTCCAATATACTTTTTTTCGTGTTGCTATACAACTAAACGCTTTACACATCTTAATTCACCTCAAAACCACAATTTTCACAAAATAAAACACCACTCAATAACTGAAATTCTAAACAATCAGTATGACATTTAGGACATTTATTTTTATCTGTTAATTCAAGTTCCATTTTATTCACTCTCACTAAACTTACATTCAAATTCATACTGTGAAGATGCTTTAATACCTGTTAAATCAAATAATGTATCAAAATCTTCGTCATAAAAAGCATTAACTATATTATCCATTTTATCTATTTTATCCATTTAAAACACCTCTAATTTATTTATGCTCTCCTGCTCCCATAACTTAATCTGTAAATCACAACTATTACTCTCAGGCATTGGCTTTAATCGTGTCAATAGTTTATAATCTTGTGATTCTAAATGCTTTTGTCTTAGCTTGAATATCCTTGCTTCAACGCATCTATTAAACTCCTTCAATTTCTCTTTCGTGCTTCTACTCGTATATGTTTTTATCATTTTTAACCATCTCCTTTTTTAATACCTAAATAATGCTCCTTTATTCAAAGCATCGCCCACGTCACTATAATCAATATCAAATAATTGCTCTTCTGTTAATTCGTCATCAGTGCCGTCAATGGAATTAAACACATAGAACTTACCTTCAGCAAATTGTATATCTTTAGAAGAACGCATCCCACCATTCAATTTAATAAAACAGTCAATATACTCGTCTTTAGCAATCTCTTTTAATTCCTTAATATCCTTAATTTGTTTCATTTATACCACCTTAATATTATGGATGTACTTTTTTTGTTTTTCTGTTAATGTTGAATAAAACTCATTAGCACACACTTTAAGCTTAAAATCTGTCAATCTCTCGTAAACTATGGGGCTTACTTCTTTAGTCACTATATTGACCTCTTGACGTGGTTTTATTAAATCCCTTATTTCTCTTAAAACCATTATTAAATCTTCGCTTTGTTCTTCATTCATTTTAAACCTCTTTAATTTGTTTTAAAACAGCATCCATTATGAACACTTCCCAGTTTCTAAATCATTTATTACCCTGCAAGAAATTACATTTGCTTCATCTTCTGGAAATTTACATTTTTCAGTGTACCAACTCACCAAAGCAGATTTTAAAACGGATTCATACTTTCTTATTGGTTTTTTGCAATAATCACACTTGCAACCTTTAGTTTTAGATAATAGTAAACCACAATGTGAACAACGAGGTTTATTATTCCAAGTCAAAAATCTACAATGTGGACATTGTACCTTATAACTCATTTAAGACACCTCTTTAAACTTGCAAACTGTTTTAAATTCAATAAAACGTTTAATTCGCCCATATCGTTATTTGATTGGTCTAAAATATCGTATGCTTCCTCTTTTGTTTCTGCTGTTATTGTGCTTAATTCTATACTGTCAGTATATCCAGACATAGTTAATACTTTAAATTCCATTTTATCTACCTCTCTATAAATCCAATAAATAAAATGTATTGGATGATCTATTTTTTTTGTTTATCGCTATAGTTCTTATATTCCACCAATGTTTAATATAAACAACCTCTAAATAATGGTTGAATATTTTAAGAGTAAAACCTTTTATGTCTTTACGTGAAATCATTTAAGCCACCTTTTGAAAGCTCCATAATTACCCTTTTTTCTAGCTTCATTGAATCCAGTAACAAAACCTAACATCTCCCATTTATTAGTGAAAAACTTCTGTTCTGGTACACAGTGCCTTAAATCTAGTATTGTAATACTAAAACCGCCTCTAATGTCCTGCTTACCAAAATGAACACTCATTATTTTTGAGTAATCCATAGATTTACAAAACTCTTCTAATTGGTTTTTATAGTATGCTTTGTCAATGCCTGTTAATCGCATATTACATATTGAATATTTAATCTCGTTTTTTTCATTCATTTAAACCACGTCCAATTTATTTAATTCATTACTCACGTTATTTGATGCTCTTAATTTATCGGCAAAACACCTAAACGAATTTTTAAATGTTGCGTTTGAATATCCTTTCCTAAATTTACCTTTTATTGATTCTGTTTTATAAGTCACACTATCAAAACCACAATTTAAACAAATTGAGTTTATTTGTTCTTTTGTTGTGTAATATTGTTTATTTGCTATCGTTATATATTCGTTATTCATTTATAACACCCCAAGGTTAAAACCTTTTTCTTTTAATACGTTTATTCTGAAATTTAAATCAAAATCATCTTTTATTTTAAAAGCCGTCATCGTTCCACAAATCTCTATATTTGGTGAATTATCAAAACAATCTTTATTCACTTTCATAACTTCATAAGTTTTAAACCATTCATTCACAAGTAATTTATTCATTTATAACACC
>CAYOKY010000086.1:0-4629 GCA_964404695.1 Microcaldota archaeon
TTCCAAAGGCGAAATTACCTGGACAGCATCAGCCTGATACAAATATTCAAGACGAATAAATAATCCTTTGATCTCAAACTTGACATTATAACCCATAGCCTGCAGTTCTTCCAACGCTTTTTTAAAAGGAGGCAGGGATTTCTTTAATTTATAATTTGCATCATAAGGTATCTTAACAGTGGCAGTTTTGGAATTTAAAAATGAAATTACCTTTTTACGTTCAAAATCACCAACTTTATACCTATCCAGTATGTCTTCAACTTCCTTCTTTTGTTCAGGTGACATTTTCATAACACATCAAACTCAAGAAAGATTTATAAAAGTAAAAGATAGTAAAATACTATGTTAAGCAACAGCATAGAAGAATTAATTTACTATTGTTTCATAATATTAAACATATTATATTCAATTTACCTCATATATTGGCTAATTGTCAAGAAATACAAGGAAAAGAAATCAATGAGGTATTCATACTATTTATTATCATTAACATTGATCCTGCTTATTTTAGTACCACTTGCCGAAGCACTGGCTTTTCTGCAGAACTGGCCATGGGAACTGATCAAAATGATTGCACTGTTCCTGTTCATTATTAATCTACACATTACAATGAAAAAAATGGACCAGTCTATACTTGCTTATGAAACGATTTCAAGAAAGAAGTAAATCACATAAAATCATTAACAACCAATATAAAGGTTCTTGTACATAAATTAAATGTGATGCCCCTATCCTTAACCGAAAATAAAATATTCAAAAACAACGATAAAAATAATAATCAATTTCATGCAAGAATGTTATCATTAGATAGTTCGGAACCTTATAACAGAAAGGGATTATTTATAGTAAGATTACAAAATAGAGACCAGGTATGGAATATATTAACAAGCGAAAAAACTAGAATAATAATCCCAAAAACAATTGGCGACAGTATTATTGAACAATATGATGGAAACATCATACCGAAAATCGCACATGAAATATGGATTGATGATACTCCTTTTTTAATCAGTAAAATGGAAAATATAATCATTAGTAGTTTTGATAATCAAAGGCAAGCATTAAGGATACCTCTTTTAGATAAAAGAGAAGTTAATGTATACATAACAGAAAAAGTAGGTAAACGAGAAACTGAACATAAACTGGTTTTTGAACTTGAAAACATCAGCATTAGAGGAGTAGGAATTAAATATTATCCATTTCAATATGCAAACAGTGAAATGCCAAGAGAATTTAATCTACTAAAAGAAGGCAACAAGGTTGTAATATCCGGTCGTTTAAAGAAACTGGACAGTGAAGAAAAACTTGATTTTGGTTATAACTCACCTGCAATAATAATCACTCATCGTAATGATGCAAATGAAATCGCATTCAAAATATTAAATAATTCAGTCCAATTAATACTTAATGGATACATTCGTCAATTAAGACAAAAATTAGAACAGGAATTTATACAGGCAGTTAAACAATTTGAAGAGTTTGAAGAGTTAATACAAAATGAATGAAAAAAAAATATAGATATTAAAAAATATTAATAAAATATAAAAAGAATAAAAAGATATTAAAACAATTAATAATCCGGTTTAGGACGTTCCCAAGGCACTGAAACAGGTACAGGTTTAACATAACCCCCCTTTACACAATGACCATTTTTGCACCCATACCCAACAGGACATGAACGCTTAATATATTGACATTCACCATCCTTACAAACTGCTTCATTAACAAAGAAAGAACTATCACATTCATCTGTGATTGTGGAAAGACGCGATTCGCAAGTACCCTTAGTATAAACATTTGTACCGTCAGGGTCTGAACAACCTCCCGCAACACAACTACCGTCAACGCAGGCAGTATCCCTTGGACAAGTCATCAAGATTGCTCTGCATGAACCATGATCACAAAATGCTTCTAAAACCTTACCTTCAACAGTGCAACTATCATTCAAATCATTTGAATCGCTATAACATTCTCCGTAAACATTTTGATCCTGCCCGAAATCTGAATCATCACATCCAATACATTCGCCGTCACGGCAAACACCAGAAGGACATGCTACGTCTTCAGAATGACACTCATTATCTTCACAATAAAATTCTCTTAAAACGTCACTGCCCAAACCTCCAACACATTGGTCTTCCCCATCACTTGACCAACCATAACATGTTGAATATGTGAAATAATCAATACCAAAATCTGGAATGTCCTGGCACGTGAAATCTACACAACGACCTTCACTACAAACTTCTCCAGTCGGACATTCTGAAATTTCATACAAACAATGGTCACCATCGCAATAATACTGTTTCAAACTACCGTCCAATAAACAACTATCCCTTAAACTTGCAGAATCGTCATTGCAAACGCCAACCTCATACAAGTCCTGTTCTAGATCACTTTCATCACAACTTAATGGAGAAGATAAACAATAACCTCTGCCCAGTTCATTTTCTTCACAACCATGATCACAATAGTGTTCTTCGGAAACAGGTACTTCATAATCACAATACTGTTCAACTAACGTACTATCATCAAGGCAATAATCATCTGAAACATCAGTGCCCAATGTAACTTCACCTGGCACCCTGTAATGATCAGAATCGCCGGCATCTGAATCATAACAATAGTCCATGGGCAGGCAAGCACCGTCTTCACAACCGGCAGGGCAATCATAAACCAAATACTGTGGGTAATGTAAGGTATAACTAAACGGCCAAACACCAACCGATTCAGATTTGCAAATCCATTCCTTAACAGTTGAAGGACTAACACATGAATCGTCATAAACCCGGTCAGTGCCGTCAACCGTATAAATTAAAGTACCCATAAAATGGTAATCCCTACCGTCAGGGTCTGAACAATCTGTATCAGGAATATCAGGTGGCCATGATTCTTCATTGCATGAACAAATGCCTGCAATACATTTTGCATCGTCAGGGTCTTCACAACCACAGTATTCATAATTAGTATAAACACATTCACCATCATCGCAACTAACCTGCCTCAAGTGAGGTTGCCAAACCAGATCAGTTGTTGGTATTGAATGTTCGGGACCATAACATTCATCCATATGAACTTCACCATCATCGCAAACTCCTGGATAAGTAATATTATTTTCAGGGTCATCATCATTACAAACAGCAACACATTCATCAAGCTCGGAATTGCAGTAAGGTGCATAAGAAGGACATGAATAAATGTTTTGAGTTGCAATCCCCGAGATAGTACAATATGCTTCATTAATATGTTCATCATCAACACAATAATCATTATGGTCACCGCCCAAAGTATCAGTTGCAATACCAAACACGTCAAACACTACACTTGTTCTTCCGTCAAAGTCTGTGTCTTCACATTCACTTTCAGCATAGTCACAATAATCACCAGATGAAATTTCAACACAATCTTCACATTCATGAGTTATTGCCTGACACCCAGTACTATAACATTCATATTCAATCAATGTTCCGGAATCACAAATATCAAAATATTCTGAACCCATATCATCATCCGTAAGGTTTATGCATGATGAACCAACAACCAAAGGATTATCTGTACCAGAATCCAAATCAAGACACGGGTCTGCAGACGACGGTTCATAACAATATGCAACACCGCCATCGTATTCACAATGGTAACCGTCAGGGCAAGGCCTGAGATCATAATTACTTCCCATGCAAACCGCTTCATAAATCATTGACCTGTCATCAGTACACTGGTCCGCATACCGTTCAGTAACACCCAAAACGTCAACCAAAACTGAGCTTGGTGTTAATATGTCATCAGGGAAATGCGTTGCGTCAGGGTCACTGCAAACTGAACACGGAGAACATTCAATGCCACAGCCATCCATTGTAGAATAATCACAAACATTGTCACCTTCGTCCGATTGAAGACCTTCACAGGACATTGAAACACCGTTGTCACAAAAAGTATTGCCTTGTAACCAGTTATAATAACTGTCTAAACTTTGTAACCCCTTTATAGAATTCCGGACAATGTTCTGTTCAATAACATTATCATTAGTATTACCCAAATAGAAACCAACCGTTGAATTTGTAATCGTATTATTATAAAAATAATTTGAGTTGCCTATTTCAATTTTTATAACATTTATACCAGTACAATTATTGAAAATGTTGTGTTGTATAGTATTATTATCACTATTAACCATCATTGCAGAAAAAGTGGAAATATTCTTAAACAAATTAAATTCTGCAACTGTTTTATTCCCAGACATTATATTATTAGTTTGAATAAATTCGTTGTTCACTATCAAATTATCATCGCCCTGAACCATAACAGTTGAGGTATTGAAAACATTATTTGATAATGTTAAACCATTGGAACGAAAAGATAACAAATAATTAGAATTAAATTCACAGTTAGTTATTTCAACATCATTTGAATCTGAAATTACATGGACAGACAAAACATGGCCCGAACCAGAATCAACATATGTTATACTGTTATCTTCACAATCCAAAATTACATCACTTGAATCGATTATAATACACGCATGAGTATACATAGAATCAGTTAAGGTATCATCATACGTAAATTCTAAATCGTCCGTCAAAGTATATGTGCCCGGCGAAGTTATAACCTGACATTCATGGATATCCATTG
>CAYOKY010000087.1:0-4602 GCA_964404695.1 Microcaldota archaeon
AATGCAATGGGAGATTATAAAAGTGCAATTGAAATAAATAATACTAATGCAGAAGCGCATTACAAACTGGGCGATGTTTACTATCAATCCAGGCGTTATGGTATGGCAAATAAAGAATTTGATAATGCTGTTGACCTTGATTCTAGATATAAAAGTCAACCTTACTTTATTGATTATGAAACTTCACAATCATTTTGCAACAATACAAAAGAACTCTATGAAACGTATTGTCAGCTGAAACTGCAACCGGAGAATAAAGACCTTCTTTCACAACTTGCAAAATCTTACTGTAAAATGGGTAAATTTTATTTACAGTCTTCATTTTATGTTGATGACGACGAACTTTGTTGTCGGGATATTATGTATCCTGAACAGATAGAAAGTGTTAAGCGGGCGTTAGATTATTTTGAGAATGCTATTTTATATGACCGTAAATGTTATGAAGCATATTTGCATAGTGCAAGGTGCTCATATAAATTAAGTTACTTATCTGATGGCCCCTCCATTGAGGAAGTAATTGAAAAATTAACAAGAGGTCTTGCGTTTAATTCTCCTGCCTTTTTAGCTTGCGACATGTTTGGTCTTAGGGCTCTTAATTTTGAAAGGATTGGTGATTATTCATCTGCAATTGCTGATTATACCCAAATAATCAATCTTATCCAGAACGATTATGGTTATGATTTTGCATATGAAGGGCGCGCAGGAGCATATTGTAAACTTGCCGAGCAGGCACAGGCATCTGGGGATATAAAAGGTATGGAAAATTATTACTTTCTTGCAATAGAAGATTACACTAGGTGTATAGAATTAAATTATTCTCCTTCAAATTATTGGTATTTCCATCTCCGTAGTGAGGCTTATAGGGCATGGGGTAAGAAAGATGAAGCTGATGATGACTGGGACACATATAAACAAAAAGAAAAGGAATGGAATGGCGGGCCATAATTTTAGGTTTTAGTCAATACCCAAATAGTTATAAACTACAACAAACATAACTCTTTATTAGTAGAATATATAAATATAAATAACATGGATAATAATAAATAAAAATAATAACTATATAGTTTGCAATTTTGTTTGTGGGATTGGTTTGCAATTTGTTTGTAATGGGAGTATACTGATAATTATAAGGTGATTTTATGGGGAAATATAATTTGTTTATAATTTGTTTATTATTAACTTGTTTAACCAGTTTAGTATTTTCAGAATTATCTATAAATAATTACGTAGATAATTATAATTATAATTCTTTATCTGTTTCATTTGAAGAGCAGGTTACTGATTTTAATATTATTTTAAATCATAAATATTTACTAACTAAAATAGGAATTATTTTGCCTCCTGCTCCCTCAGGGATTCCAAGACAAATAAAGGTTAACCCCTTGCCTTCTGGGAAAACAAACACTGGTGCAGAACCGGTTTTGATTAAAGAAACTGCAAGTATTCATCCTTCCATAAAAAAAGATAATCTGCCTCCTGCTAGTGAACTAATCGGCATTGCAATTTATCCTGAGGCCAAGCAAACATATGAATGTATTGATAGTTGTACAATCATCACTGAACCTGGCGATTATAGTTTATGTGATGATATAAATGCATCATATTATATGGGAACACATAATTCATGTATTGAAATTCAAGCAGATAATGTTGAGCTGGATGGCAGAGGACATTCTCTAATAGGGGTAGGTACAGGTTCAGGAATATTTGTAGATATTGAAGATAATGCAACAATACACAACTGCAAACTTTATAATTTTGGTTCTGGGATACACCTGTTTTCATCGTCTGGAAGCGTTCTCACAAACAATACTGCCGAGTTAAATAAATATTATGGCATTCTTCTTTACAGAAGCCAAAACACCTCTGTTATGAACAACACCTCCGGTTTTTCCACGGTTGGGACAGAAGGGGTTGGAATTTATCTTTATCAAAGCGATTTTAGCACAATAACTGGAAATACTGCAAACTCAAATTTCCGAGAGGGAATCTACCTTGAAGAGAGCTCTGGCAATACTCTTGAATACAATAATGCTTCCTCAAATGAATATGGAATATATCTTTTGAACAGTGGAAACAATTCACTTAATAACAATCGTGCTGATTCAAACGAAGAAGGGGGGATAACTCTTTACTCAAGCGCTAATAATACTCTTTTTTCCAACACTGTCTGCAGTAATGAAAGAATGGATGTAAGAGAGATAGGTTCGACAGGCAACATTTTCACAGAAAACACATGCAACACTATTGCTCCGGGAGTTCATAACAGCTACTGTGCCCACTGGTGCGGAGTTGAAGAAGAACCAGATTGCATAGGTGTATGCACAGTGATTGATGAACCTGGCGATTATATTTTATGTGATGATATAGATGGGTCGGCAGTTGGTTCTGAGGATATTTGTATATTTATCCAGGCCAGTAATGTTGAGCTGGATGGTAGAGGACATTCAATTTATGGGGCAGGTGCAGGAGAAGGTGACGGAATTCGGGTAGGGGAATTCAACAACACACAGATTCTCAATTGTAATATGTATGGATTTTTTAATGGAATATCTTTTCACTCCAGTCCTCGCAATAATCATAACACTTTGATAAACAATAATGCTTCCAATAATGAGTATGGAATCTCAATTTATACTCGATCCCACAGCAATGTTCTAATAAACAATTCTGCCAACTCAAATGTGTGGAATGGAATTTATCTATGGGGAAGTTCCAATAATACATTGATAAACAACACTGCAAATTTAAATGAAAATTATGGGATCCGCCTTTCTTCAGGTTCCAACAATATCCTTACTTCAAACACTGCCTGTAGTAATGAAGAAATTGACATGGTCGGAGACGGAAGCACGAGCAACACATTTACAGAAAATACTTGCAACTCCACTTCTTTAGATAGGCATGATGATTATTGTACTTATTGGTGCGTTGATGAAGAAGAGGAACCCGACTGCATAGACGAATGCACAGTAATTGGTGATGAAGGTTACTATGAATTCTGTGGGAATATTGATGCAACCGAATATATGGAAACGCATGATGCTTGCATAGATATTCAAGCAGATAATGTTGAATTGAATGGAAAAGGATATTCTCTAACAGGGATGGGCACAGGAAAAGGAATATTGATTGATGGTTTTGATAATGTAGATATTCGTAATTGTAATGTTTATGATTTTTATTATGGGGCTTACCTTTTTTCAAGTTCCAATAACTCCTTAGTAAACAATACTGTCAGCTCAAACGGCTGGCACGGAATTTCCCTTAATTCCATTTCAGATAATAACTCTCTAGTTAACAACACTGCCCGCTTTAATGAGCATTCAGGAATTGCCTTAGTTTCCAGCTCGGGAAATATTATAATCGACAATATCGCAAATTCAAACAGAGAGCTTGGAATATTTTTTACATCTGGTTCAAATCGCAATACCCTTTCCAACAATATTGCCGAATTCAATGATGTAGATGGAATCCGCTTGGATTCAAGTTCTTTCAATAGTTTAATCAATAACACTGCTAGTGGAAATGAGTGGAACGGAATTTATCTTTATTCAAATTCTAATAACACTTTATTTGGGAATACTGCTGTTTCAAACACAAGAAATGGGATAGTGTTTACATTCAGTTCTAATAATAATTTCGGAAGCAATCTCGCATGCAACAACACTGGGTATGATCTGCAGGCGGAAAATGAATCTGAAAACAATCACTTCACAGAAAACACATGTACCAACACTGCTCCTGAATCTCGTAGTAGCTATTGTGATTATACGTGTAATGGGGAAGAGGAACCAGAAGAATATGAAGGGTGTGTAGATTTGAATAATGATTATACTTGGGTTCAAAATAATGAAACCCTTTTGACATTGGATTCAAGTCTTGTTTATCATATACATAAAGATGTTTCCCTGTGTGAAGATGTTTATTCTCCTGAGCTAAGTTCACTTAATCTGTTGTTGACTTTCAATTGTTCTTCCTGTTCCTTAAATTGCAACAATTCTGTTTTGGTTTCAAACGGGCACGTGATGGGAATTGACGTTTATGAAAAGCAGGATATCTTCATCTCCAACTGCAATTTTGATGGCTTTGATAGTGCGGTTTACATTGACCGTTCTGAATCAGTTTCTATTGAAAACAACCACTTTTTGGATGGGAGTACTGCGGTGTTTGCATACAACAGCACGGGGGTTAATGTTGCATTTAATGAAATTGAAAATGCGGGTTACAAAGCGGTTTACAGTTTACATTCAAATGAAACGGTAGTTTATTCTAATCAAATGTCTGGAAGTGCTTGGGGAGTTCATTTATTTAATAATTACAACAGCACGGTTGCGCAGAATGAAATCGATGATGTGAATATGGGTGTTCTGGTAGTTCTTGGAGAGGGGAATATCCTAACGTATAATAAGATCACAGACGCAGAGGAAAAGGGAATTTACCTTTCAGCTACTCATTATAATCTTGTAGAAGAAAATGACGTCCACGAAAGTTTTGAAGGCATGAGAATTGAACATTATAGTATTACTTCCACTGCAGCTTCAGGTAACATTATCCAAAATAATAATGTGTCAAACAATGACCGAGGGATTATTCTTGACA
>CAYOKY010000088.1:0-4526 GCA_964404695.1 Microcaldota archaeon
CCCAAATCTGTGGAAATAGCTGATGGGGCAAAAGCAACTTTTGGAGATAATAGTCCTATAACAGGGGATAATAGTTCAGTTTTATATAGTGATGAAAGTTTATCTGCCATAGGGGACAATAATACTATTACTCAAAATAATGACTCACTTTTAGTCCAATTATTTTGGTCCAAAGGAACTATTGGAGGTATATGTATATCAGCTGTGGGTCTATTTATATCAGCTATCTCAGCAATAATTGTTTTGTTGTTTAAAAAGTATGATTCATGGAAAAATAAATCAACTGATACAAATATCAAAAAGAAAAATAAATCTTCTAACAAAACTTAAGATTTTAAACTTATGAGCACTATCTCCCTTCCATCCTCAGAACCTGGAGTTCTAATAATAATTACAACTAACCATCTTCACTCAACAATCTTCTTTGTCTTGTGTACTATTTGTGTTAACAATTCCTTTTCCTCATCATTTAATTCATCTTCAAACCTTTTCTTGAACGTGTCAGCCATTGTTTTATTGATGTAAGGATAAAGTTTCATGCCTTCTTCCATCTGTTTGCAAAAGCTTGGGCCGACAATTGAAATTGCAACTTTCATGCCTTTAACTGCTTCTGATACGGATTCATTCTTGGTTTGTATATTCTTCTAATTTTATTTAACCAAAATTTATTTAACCAAAATGTTAGGGGGTATTTTTTATTAATGTGAAGCTTCTCACTAATGAGAACTACTTGATAGGTAACCTATGAGAAGTTAATACTTCTTTGCACAAATTTTTCATAATTACTCTTGGCGTACCATCAGAGTTGTTTATTATTTCTTCAAGTTTATTATGTATTCAAGTTTTTCTTCTGAAATGATATCTTTCCAAGTGTATTTTTTACCTAAATATTCTTTATAAAACGACAGTCTTTTGTTTATCAATTCTTTTGTATGTTTAATTTCAAATGATGTTAATTCAAAAGAATCGGTGGTAAATATTCCAGAATATTCTTGTGTTATATCTTCTTTTCATATTCATCCCCTTTAATTTTCTATTTTACTACAAACTATTTAGTGATGTTTCCCTAAATGTTTTTAAGGCTTTCTTAAAGTCAGATTTATAAAGATAATATATAATAAGTGAATATGGGAGACATTTTAGAGTTGGTTGAAAAAATTAAAACTATAAATACTAATTTATTTTCAATGCAAAGGATATTGATTCTGAAAAGCTTAGAGGAAGTAGAAAAAGATGGGGCTTTGTATAGAGAATTAAAAGGGATTCTTAAATTTGAAGATGGGACTATGTATTCAAACCTGAAACTTTTGACAGAAATGGGATTTATTAAAAGTAAAAAAGTTAAAGTAGATGGGAAGGAAATGACTGCATATTTAATAACTCCCAGTGGGAAAAATGAGTTTAATAATTTTAAACAATGGTTAAAGGAGGCAATAGGATGAAAAGATTAGATAAAGTTTTAATGTATCTAAAAGAATTAGATTTCCAACCAGACTTAAATAATTTTGAAAATAAATTAATAATTCAGAAGGTAGTATGTTTAATGAAATTGTTAAAATTTGATGTTAAATATGACTTTTCAATACATATTAGAGGAACTTATTCCCGAGATTTAACTGAAGATTTATATCAAAATAAAAAAAAGTTGTATCCATTAAACATAACTCCCAAGTTAACTAAAGAAGAGATAAACCAATTATTTGCAATACGTGAAATTTCAGATGAATTAAATTCAAAGTATTTAGAAATAATGGCAACTTATGCTTATTTTAGATTTGCGGAAAAAAAGAATGAAGAAGACTCAATAATCAAATTAAAGAAACTCAAACCATTTTTTTCAGATCGTTTAATTGCAGTGGGCATATCAAAGACAAAAGAATTATTTTTCAAGCCAAATAAAAAAGAAATCCAAGAGATGAAATCTGAGTTTAATGCTTGGGAGAATATTGCACTGTGATCTGATGAAAGAGATTTGGATGGTTGATTTAGCAGGGTCAAAAGGACATGAACAAAAAAAGAAAAGGCCAGGAATAATTTGGAAAGATTTAGATCATTTAGGTTTGGTAATAGTGATACCATGTACATCCAACTTAAATCAAGTTAAATTTCCTCACACCTTTAAAATATATTCAAATATTAAGAATTGTTTAGACCAAGATAGTGTTGCTTTAATTTATCAAATAACAACAATTGATAAAAACAGACTTTTAGATAAAGTTGGAATTTTAGAAAATGAGGATGAAACAGCGATATCTGCTTTACTTAAAAATTTATTAAAACTTTAAAGTTAATACTCTCTCCCTTAGAACATAAAGCTTGCTAATATATCCAATCATCTTCACTCAACAATCTTCTTTGTCTTGTGTACAATTTGTGTTAACAATTCCTTTTCCTCATCATTTAATTCATCTTCAAACCTTTTCTTGAACGTGTCAGCCATTGTTTTATTGATGTAAGGATAAAGTTTCATGCCTTCTTCCATCTGTTTGCAAAAGCTTGGGCCGACAATTGAAATTGCAACTTTCATGCCTTTAACTGCTTCAGATACAGATTCATTCTTGGCCTGGATATGTTTCATTATGCCCAATATCTCACCTGTATCGGTTATTAATCGCGTGCCAGCTCTTATCCTGCCTGTCAACACTTCAACGCCTACTATGCACGGTTTACAGTCCCTGAACACGTGGTCAGGCAAAATCCTAATCCTTGCAGGCCATGGTATGGACTTAATCATTTCTTCCATGTCTCTTCTTCTTTCAGTATCCTTCCATTCAATGTACTGGTCAATCAAATTGTAAATGACATTGCTTATCATTACTGGTATTGCAAGTTTAGTTGCGGTTTCCTTCGCGTCATCATTGATTTTAACGTTGAATCCTAATATTGCACCGTAATACTTATTGTTTTCTTTTACGACTTGCGTGTCAAGGATATCTTTCTTGTTAATGTTACCTATGTTGACTGCTCTGATAGGTATTTCCTTTTCTTTGAACATTTTAATCAATGCTTCAGCAGAACCTAACGTGTCTGCTTTGATTATCAATCCGTTCTCATCTGAACCGAATATGATATCTTTTAATTGGTCTTTTATGATTTGGATTGCCTTTTCCTGCGTTTGGTTTGCTACGATTATTGGCGAACCGGATATTGCACCTTCAAGGTTTGGAGCGAAAATCTTTGCACCTGACGCTGCATGGATTTCGTCAACATATCTATATTTTGCGTCGCCTTTCTCACCGGATAGTTTGGGTTTCATTATTGCCCTGACTTTAGTGATTCTCGGTTCTGTCAACGTGCCAAAAACGATAGTATCACCTTTGTTTAACGTGCCGTCATAAATTATAACGTCAATTGTTGTACCTAACCCTTTTTCCTCTTTAACTTCAAGGATTGAACCTCTTCCCGGTCCGCTGACTTCAATCTTAAGGTTTTGTTCAAGGAACTTTTGCGATAGGCCTGTCAAGTAAACCAGGATTTCCGCCATCCCTTCCCCGGTCTTTGCACTTGCCGGTATAATCATAATATTTTTAGTAAAATCTGTTATCCTGTCAAACCTGTCTGAGTCAAACCCGTGTTCTGCAAGTTGCCCCATGATTTCATAAATCTTGTTATTAAATTCTTCACTGTCATTATCGTCATATTTTAAACTTTCACTAACGCAATACGTTTTCTGACTTTTCCATGATTGCAGGTTGTCAATCTTGTTTGCAACGATGATGAAAGGCGTTTTATAGCTTTTTAATATGTTTAATGATTCAATTGTCTGTGGCTGGATGCCTTGCCTAATGTCTATTATTAAGAGTGCAATGTCTGCGATTGAACCGCCCCTGTCTCTTAATGACGTGAACGCTTCATGGCCGGGTGTATCAATGAATAAAAGGCCAGGAATTTTCAGTTCAATCTTGTTTTGTTCCAGCATTTTTGTGCATACGTTTTTGATCGTTTGACTATTGATTTCAGATGCGCCCACGTGTTGCGTAATCTTGCCCGCTTCCTTGGACGCGACAGTCGTGCCTCTAATCTTATCAAGTAAAGTTGTTTTGCCATGGTCAACATGCCCTAATACTGCGACGATCGGTTGCCTAATCATTCTAATCACCTTAAAAAAACGTCAGGAGAGGGATTTGAACCCTCAAGTGCAAAGCACACAGGATTAGCAGTCCAGCGCCTTAACCAGATTCGGCCATCCTGACATTTAATATAAACATTCCCAAAATCAAAATTGTATTACCTTATATTGCAATTCTATGTATTTCTAATTTTATATTCAGTGTAACAATAACTATCTAAATATTTAAATAACTTTTTAAATACTTATATACTAAATTAGTTTGATTTATTGTTGATTATAGTCAATTTAACTTTAAATCAGTTAACGGGCTCATAGCTCAGCTTGGTAGAGCGGCTGGCTCTTATGAAAGCCCTTTTCTTGTAAGAAAAGGTTTTTCAATCCCAAAAGAACATTTGTTCAAAACAAACATTTGTTCAAAAAGAACATTTGTTCAAAACAAACATTTGTTCAAGTA
>CAYOKY010000089.1:0-2019 GCA_964404695.1 Microcaldota archaeon
ATTTTTTATGAAAGTTTCAATAACACCCTTACAAACAACACTGTCAACTCGAATAGTAACTATGGAATCCTCCTTGTCTCCAGCTCAAACTATAACTCCCTCACGAACAATACTGTCAACTTAAATGAAGGTGATGGAATCCTCCTCCGCTCTAGCTCCAACAACCAGATAATGAATAACATCATTGATTCGAATATACAGGGTATAAGACTCCTCTACGGTTCAGAAAATAATTTGACAAACAATACTCTTATTTATAATGTGGAAGTGGGGATTGGTGTTTGGGAGTCAGTGGGCAATATCATTAGTGGCAATTTCCTGGACTCAAGCGGACAACCGGCAATTGCCTTAGACTACCATGCGAACGGAAATACTTTGATTAATAATATTATTACCAACACAACCACAACCGAAGAGGTTGGGGGTTACGGTACAGGGATTACTCTCTCCGAAAGTTCAAACAATTTTATCAGTGGCAATCTTGTTAATTTGAGTGAAAGAGACGGCATTTCTTTGTTTGATTATTCCGATAATAATATGCTGGTAAACAATACTGTTAACTTGAACGGCCAGCATGGAATCTTTATTTACCGCAGTGATAACAACACCCTAAACAACAATACTGCCGACTTAAATGAAGGTGATGGAATCCGCTTTGACTCCAGCTCCAACAACACTCTCACAAACAATACTGCCAATTCAAACGATGATTGTGGAATCCGCTTTGACTCCAGCCCCTACAACACTTTGATAAATAATACTGTTTCTAATCAAACGAGGTATAGTGATGGTGCCTTCTTCTTTGATGATAGTTCTAATAATGTATTAATTAATAATTCAGCTATTAATATTGGATATGATGCGTATTCTCTTTATGGTGAAAGCAACAATAATACTATTTTTAGTTGTGAAGCCATAAATACTATTGGATTTGTTATTTCTTTCGATTCTAATTATAATAATATTTCCAATAACCTAATAATTGATGGTACTTATGGGATTTTATTAACTAAATCAAGTTACAATTATATATTTAACAATACTATATTGGGTAATAGAGAGTATGGATTAAAAATAGATTTATCCGGGGATTATGAAGTTACTGAAAATTACATTGTTAGTAATACAATATGTGAAAATGGTGGGAATGACGTAGACTATGATCCAGAATTGCCACTTTCGGAAAACACCTTCTCAGAAAACACTTGTAACACAACTTCGTCAGGTTCTCACGATGATTACTGTGATTATTATTGTGAAGCAGAAGATGAGATGGAAGAAGAAACAATAACTTTTGATATAGGTGAAAGTTATGTTTACAATGGATATACTGTCACCTTCGTGGATGTTTCTGTAATTCAAGAAGAGGGTTGTAATTACAACTATTATTTGAAGATAGAAGATGAAACCGGCATTGTAGTTTATCCTATGTCTCTAAGAGTTGGAGATACTGATAGTTATGAAGATTTGTTCATTACACTTGAAGATGCATCTTTTGATTTATATGAATCTGAAGCTGATATAATATTAACACTTTCAAATAGAGGAACTGATAATGTTGAAAGTTGTTATGATCAGGGATATGAATATTATGAACTTGGTTCAGAGATTATTGTTGGTGGTTCAAGTGTTGGGAGTACTACCACGCATTTAAATGATATTGGTATAAGAAAATATGTTGACGGTAGGCAGTTTCTTCCCGTTATTTTTACAGGTCCAGGAGAGTTACGATCTATTTTATATCCTGGGGATGTTCAAACGTTTGATTCTACAAACTTAAAGGTTTGTGATACTGGATATGGTTATTATTTATATGTTCGTGGTTCATGGTTGAAAACTGTCACTGAGGATGATACAGTTGATGATTGTGATGGTTACGAAACTCTTGATCTTGGAGAAAGTATTATTTTAGGTGATTATGAGTTTAAGTTAATTGACATATCAAATGATTATTGTCCTGAGGAACCTTTATGTAAATATGCAAACATTGAAGTTTAATATGAATAAATGGAAATTACT
>CAYOKY010000089.1:2029-4518 GCA_964404695.1 Microcaldota archaeon
TAGTTTAACAGGTGATATTGTTAAAGAGCTTAAAATAAAAGAGCATAACTATTTCCTTTGGGATTTAGGTGTTGAGTACAATGTTTCTGTTTGTGATATTACTTATGGTTATGAATTGTCTTCAAGGTATGCAAAGGTTAAGGTTGAGGAAGCAGATAGCGGTGCGTATTATTGTGGTATATATAACTTTGCGTGTATTGGTGAAACTTTGCCATCACCTTACCCTGAATATACAATTACCTTGGATATGACCTATGGTTTGATTGATTTTAATCATTTCTCACACTCCACTTTGTTTATCGTTTCAGATTCCGAAACCGGTGAAGTTGAAAGGATAATCAAAGTTTATCCTGGTCACCCTGTTGTTTGGGAAAGTGAATATGGTCCTTTGATGTTTGATGTTTGTGAAAATAATTATGGATTTGAATTAGTAGGGAAATGGTCTTATTATTCTATTGACACAGGAACTGATGGCGAATCGTACTGTGCTGATTATGAGTTGATATTGGCAGGAGATACTGTGCAAATACATGATGACATGCAAACATTTGAAAATGTTTATAGTTATGGAACTAGGCCCGAATGTTATTCTAAGAATGCAATGTTTGAACCTTCATCCGGTGGATTTACTGGTTTGCCTGTGCCGTCATCAAGGTTTAATATTTGTGACGGTGGGTTGTCTTATTATTCATTAACAGATTATATTTATTTTAGTGAGAAAGACACATGCCCGATTGAAGACAAGAACGCAACTATGAGGTTCTCAGGTGTTAATACTATTCGTATGTTAACGAGGGTGGGAAATGAAATTGATTTGGGGCATGGATATAGTTTGAGGTTGATATTTATCGGTCCAGGTGAAGGATATCCTGGTCGCCATGCTGCGTTCTTTGAGGTTATTGACACAACAACTGGTGAAATTATTGATGCAGATGAAATCGAGAAAATCTTTCCGCTTGAGTCCGGGGAATGGACTTATCTCGCAACATCAGAATCTGTAACTGTTACTGTTCATGAAACAATTCCTGGTTTCCCGGTGTATACGCAATGGGCAGAAGTTGAGATAATTTATCCTGAACTGAGTGAAATTGAAGTTACTTTTGGAAATTCTTTTTTGCCAAGTGAAATATTAATCAATGATGAATTACATTTTGATATTGAAGATATTGTCATAACATTGTCAGACCCTGAATATTCTGGATGTGAAGGAGAATGTATAGTTTTGGATGAGATGATAACTATAAATGCTTCCAGTGAAGATGGTTCCTCCACAACTTGGACTGGCCGTGAAGGCGAATCCACAGTCGTTGGCGGTGTTACTGTAGAAATTGTTTCAATTGATGAAACTGTTGGCTTTGCGAACAGGTGCTGTGATAAATGCGGTGACGATTTTATGCATTATGATTTTACAGATGAGATTGAACTGGGAGATGGGTTTACGCTTGAGGTTCTCAGTTTTGATTATGGTTCTCCCTATGTAACATTTGTAGTTTCAGATAGCGAAGGTGAGAGTACAGGATCCGGAACACCACTTGAGTTAATGGAAGGTGTTTATTCTGCTACTCTTGCATTTGATATCCCTATCGGAGAGGAATTTTACTTCCTAAATGCCTCCTTCTGTGACCAGAACGAGTCAGATGATGGCTACTGTTTCCGGTTGAACGACTTTGAACACATTGGTGAATGTGGGGGATTCAATTGCACATTAATACCTGAAAGTCGTGTTGTGGAACTTGGTGGACATACAACTGTTGATGTTTTATGTCACAGAACAGTTGCCGGTGAACTTGACTATTTTGACTGCCCTGAAATGCAATGGCTACCTAATCTGGAAACTCCTGGTGCAGATCCTTACATGCTTCCAGCTTATGATAGTGAAAGTTCAGAGTTTTATACGACCGGTTCAACTAGGATAGGCCACCATAACATTATTGCAAGACAAGGTTCTAATATATGTTATACTACTGTTCAGGTTGTTGAAGAAGAAAGGATATGTAGTCCTATTACTTTAAAGATTTATTCTGGCTATAACTTCATTTCTTTGCCGATTGAACCAACAGTTTCAGACCCTGCGTTACTCTTCCCGGATGTTGAAGCTGTTTGGTATTGGGACTATGAAACTAACAGTTTCCAGCCCGCAGAAAGTATTGAAGCCGGTAAAGGTTACGTTATTTTTTCAGTTGAAAGTCAGTTTTATGTGATTCATGGAGAATCAGTTGACACATTGGAAATACCTTTAGGTTTTCCTGAGCTTAGTGTAAGTGGCAATCATTTGATTGGTCCTGGTTGTTCAAACAGATTGGCAATCCGTGACATTTTGGATGATGATGTTGACGGTCAGTTCCTGTGTTATAATTATTATTCAGATTCCTATTACAGCTCTTCGATTATTAGAACAGGGGATGCATGTTTTGTTGAGATAAGGTGATTATATGAAAAAAATATTATTGTTAATATTTTTAATGATTGGATTTATTTATTCAATGGAT
>CAYOKY010000090.1:0-3447 GCA_964404695.1 Microcaldota archaeon
CCTTCTTATGATATTCATAGATAGATTCAATAATCAAACGTTGATATCGATTTGCCGATTGCCCACCTACGTGAATCTTAGCGTGCGCCATTGAACGGATTTCTTTTAACTTAATTATCTGTGTACCTTTAAGATAAGCCAATGTTGCATGCCTGCCATCCATGGCCAAAACACCGTAAACATCCGTATGCTCCACAATGTTTTCAAACGGTTCAATGAAAAACGTTGAATCACACCTGTACGCCTGAACGTTTAAGGGCACAGGGGGTATAATAGTATAAAGTTGAATATCAACCTTTGCCGGGTTGTTAGAAACGTCACCACAATAAATCGCAATACCATTTACGGGCAACTTATTATTTAAATTTTTCAAAAAACCTAATACTTTTTCCAATGCAGAACATACATTGTTTCTTGTTTGCCTGGATTTAATGTTTGATGCCTGACTAAGCTCACCTTTAAGCTTATTTACAACCTCATGAACAGGATAACTGTCCGGGATCAATACTGAAATAAGCTGGGTACCACTACCTTTTATCTCTTTTAAGTGATCCATCTTTCGTTTCAGCTCAAACTTTTGATTTTTAGTCAAAACTACATTATCATCTGAACCAGACATAAAATTAATTTTAATGCAATACCATTATAACTATTTCTTTTACCGAAAACTTGAATGGGTTGCCTTAAACAAATTTGCAAAGCAGGTTGCTAAGGGACATCATCTTTATTCATACACCCAAAAACAGGTATAAAAATGGGAAAGAAAGGCAAGGATAAAGAATCAGAAATAGCGAAATATTGACACATACATTTCACCCACAAGTGAACATTTTTAAACTCTTATGAACATACATAAAAATAGAACATATTATGGGAGAAAGATTGCAATGCAAATAAATAAAGGACAGGGAAACACCCCGACACTTCAACAAAAGACGAAAATAATTAGAGATAACTATAAAGACATCACTTCCAATAAAATGCAACAACTTTTTGCCAAATACCTCTGCATTTCAAAGATGGAACACGAACCGAACATAGAACATGAACTAGGAGGACAATTGAAATTTGAAGTGACAGAAATCAATAAAACAAAAAACACCGCAATCCGACCAAAACTGTTCTGCGAACTAGAAGAGAACATACTGGTGGAAACCATTCTCACTTGTGGCAAAGAACTGGACGTAAATAAAAAAGAAATTCCACGCCTGGCCAAAGAAATCCTACGTCAGGAAGGAGCCAACAGGAATAAACCAAAAAAATATTCCTTCCAAACAAAAGGAAAACAACCATACCAAACGCAGGAACAAACCGTTAAAAAGCTACTTGAAAATCCTGGGCTGATGAAAAAGTACGGGATTGACATCAATATTGAAGAAGAAATGAAAGAAGATTCTGACTTGCGGGACGAACTACCCTACAGACTGGCGCAGGAAATAGAAGAAAAAGTATTAGGAAAAAAGAGCAAACACCTACTTTCCCGAGTTTATCAGGTAATGATGGAACTGGGATGGGAAGTTGGGAAGCCGATTTTCGGAACTGTGGAAGAAATGAGGGTGGTCATTGAACTAATAAGAACACATGAAGATGATTACGTGGGACGTGGCGGAGCGCATTGGCTTGCCAACGACCTGATTGAAAAATACAAGAACGTTGAGGCCATGTTTAACTATAAAGAACTCAGCTTGGCCAAAAAACTGCGGGCAATGCACCAGGAAAGAAAAATCGGTGACTTGGGCTGGGGCAACAGACCACCAAAATTGCAATGATATTTCTAAAAAACATCTTTATTAAGGAACATCTTTAAACTTCTAAAATAATAAATTAGGATTAAATCAGATTTCTTTGTGACAGTTTTAGGAATGTTATCTAAAACTTAGTTTGAATGAATTTAAACTTTAACTATTTCCTTTTTTTTGAACTTGACTTTATTTTTCTTGAACTGGGTTTGGATGATTTGGAGTTTGCATGTTTTGTATATTTACCTTTAAAATGAAATTCTTCTATGGGATTAAGAAAATTGTAAGCACCAACAACAAAAAAGATTGTACTTATTGTAAACATAACAGGAATAATCTCCCAATAAATCTCAGTCAACGGAATTTCAAACAACCCAAAAACTACCATCACAGAACCGAACATGACATAAATCACTGATGCGATGACAAGACAAAGCAAACTAGTTCTGAGTTTACCTTCAACTCTACGGAGTGACATAATAAATTTTATGCCTCCAAAAAGACCAATAAGTATACCTAATACTCCTATCGCCCACCCAATCATAATACTTAACATAAAAATAAAGTTTATAAATATAAGTTAACGATTTTTAATATAAGGTAAAAAAAGTTAACGACTTTTAACAAACAAGAATGCAAATATAATAAACATTGGAACAAATGCTAAACAACAAGTATTGTCAACATCTTCAACCCTACTTATTTCTTCAGAATAATCTGACAAATCAATATTATAAAAAACTCCATTTTTAGGATCTTGACCAGTTGATACTTGATATTGTTCACCAGTTTCAACCGAGTTAACAATTTGACCAGAATTCATATCAATAACATCAACGTTGCCTTCCAAAACAGTAACCTGAGTGTTTGTGTTATCAATCTCAAACAAAACATTTGAATGAACTTTAAAACCAGCGCGGGGAGCGGTGATGCCTCCACAAATTGTGTCATAATTCTGCTGAGCGCCTTCGTTCGTAAACATTTGCACTGCCCCCATAATACCCTCATAATATGTTTGTGATTTGTAAGCTATCAAAACATAGGTTGACCTTTTTGTAACATAACGGATATTACCATCTTTAAACTTTATCACAACGTAAGTTTTAGATTGTTCACCAGTTTCAATTATGTCACCTTCACAATATTTCTGGCCAACCGTCACAACATTTTTGATCCCGGCACGTGTATAATATGACGTGCTACCGGTGACTTTGATTATTTCACCCATTTCATTATCACAAACAAGTTCACTAGTTTGAGTAGTAGTTGAACTAGTAGTTGTGTACGTTCCACACCCTGCATTAGCCTGACAATCATTAATACAATCCGCCATAGTATTTGCATTCAAATTAGATGAATAAGCATAGGCTATGCAAATGTCTTCGCCACCAGGTTGAGTACCTTTATTAAAAATTATAACCCTGCCTTGTTTTTCTAAACTTAAAGCCTCTTGCATATCATTGATACTATCTTGCATATAAGCTCCACCCTGTTTACCACAACAATGAGTTCTGCAGTCATGAGCCACAAATGCACAATCAGCATAAGATAAACTGAAAATAATTAAAATAAACAAACCAAACCAAATAATCCTCATAATATCACCTCTATTATACAACTAAACAGCAGTTCCAATATACAACTAAACAGCAGTTCCAATCAAAAATTATGTACAATTAAAAACGCTTTTCAACCAAATTTTATTATT
>CAYOKY010000090.1:3547-4513 GCA_964404695.1 Microcaldota archaeon
CAATCAAACTAAATTTTATTATTCAATCAAACTAAATTTTATTATTCAATCAAACTAAATTTTATTATTCAATCAAACCAAACTTTATTATTCAATCAAATGTCAACTGTAACGCATTACATAAACTTATATATGTATATTTAAATCAAACCTTTAATAAACTTTATAAAAGTTAGCATATAATAACAGTTTATCTCGTTATTGAGAAACCATAATTTTATGATTTAAAGGAGGTTATTTAATGGCAAAAAAATATAATATCGTAGAAAAAGTACAAGAACTTATGAACAACAGGGAAAACGTCAGAAATACTGCAATCGTTGCACACGTTGACCATGGTAAAACTACATTATCAGATTCATTAGTCGCAAGGGCAGGTTTAATGTCAAAAGACCTTGCAGGCGAACAAAGAGTATTAGATTATGATGAACAGGAGCAGGCTCGTGGTATCACGATTCAGTCTGCCAACATTTCACTGGTATTCCCTTATGAGAATACTGAATATCTTGTAAACCTTATTGATACTCCAGGTCACGTTGACTTTGGTGGTCACGTTACAAGGGCAATGAGGGCCGTTGACGGTGTTGTTTGCGTTGTTGATGCAGTTGAAGGTATAATGCCCCAAACTGAAACTGTCTTAAGACAGGCAATGAAAGAAAGGGCTAAACCCGTCATATTCATTAACAAGGTTGACAGATTAATAAGTGAAATGAGGTTAACACCTGAAGCAATGCAACAAAAACTTATAAAAATTGTCCTTCAGATCAATACTCTGATTGAGAAATATGCTCCCCCTAAATTTGAGGAGGAATGGAAAGTTGACATTGCAAAAGGTACAATCTCTTTTGGATCAGCATATCCAAATAAAAACTTTATCTCAGGTGGTGTTTCAGTTTCTACAAACGCTTCCGCTTTCCATTCCTTAAAAACATCACTAGGCAACCCTCGTTTTTCAGCAAACCTTTC
>CAYOKY010000091.1:0-3451 GCA_964404695.1 Microcaldota archaeon
ATATATTCCTAGGATTTACAACGAAATAGCTAAAACTTATGAACAATGGGCACAGGAAACCAAAAATGACGACCTTAAGATTGAAAGATTAGAAAACTCCATGGAAAATTATAACCTTGCTTACATAAACACTAAGATTCTAAGGAACGTTTCGCCAACAATCGCTAATGCTAAAAATAAAAAAGATGAAATTAAAGAGCAGTTAGCCGAATTGCATGAGAATATAGCTTTAGAATTAAATGAGAAACTGTCACATGCTACAGTTCACAAATCAAAAGACCTGAAAAAAATTAAAAATGAACTTGAAATTGCAATTAGATATTATGCAGATTTAGGATTGAATAAAAAAATCAAAGACATCATTATAAGAAAACCAGGAGGCAAGCCATATCCTGCAGAGATTGGAATAGCATTAGTTACGGCTACAACTGATAGCGTACTTTCCAAAAAGAAGGAGAAGATTAATAACGGCTATTTAAACCCATTAAACATACTAGCAGGATATTTACCCAGCAGAGGTAGCAAAGAGGAATTAACAAAAGCTGTTTCTTATATCCCGGGTTATGAAGGTCAAGCAGCAGTTTATTCAAATATAACTAGAATAACCGGAACGCAATCAGAAAGACAAGTAGAACTCACAACCAAAGAGTTCGAGGATAGCATTAAAACTTTTGAGAGAAACCAAAACAACTTTGAGGCAGTCATAGATAGCACAATCAATTATATCGCAACTTTAGGAGTACTATATAAAATAAAAGGAATAAATGTTTATCCATCTACACAAGGGATCCTTCTTACTAAATTAGGGGATGCATTAGATGGAATTAGAATGGGAGGAAAAGTACCGGATGAAGAAATGAATATGTTTAGTGCTATAAGATCTATATACAGTGCTAAACCAAAGTTAACAGACGATATTGAACAAAACAAACAAATTCTTCGCAGAGTATATGAAAAACATTTAGTATAATAAATCTATTG
Organism: Microcaldota archaeon; assembly: GCA_964404695.1. GTDB lineage: Archaea > Micrarchaeota > Micrarchaeia > Anstonellales > JAGGVH01 > JAGGVH01. The sequence continues at coordinate 982 of CAYOKY010000091.1, forward strand.
AGCTTAGGGAGAAATATTTAGTGGTGGGGTGCTCCCTAATGCCCAAATAGATATTTGTGTTATGTTATATGTTGGATAATGTTTATAAACATTTGCAAACGGCAAACACATACATATTTATAAATATTATATAAGATATTAAATGTATAAATAAAGGGATAAATATGAAAAAATATCTAGAATGTTCAATATATAGTGCAAAGATTACTCAAAATGATTATAAAGAATTTTTTAATAACCTTACAGATCGTAAGGTCCCATTGTTTGGTTTCTTAAATTTATCAAATATATTAACATTAAATGGTATAACCCTCATAATTAAAAGAGAAGGTAATACTATCAAATTTTTTATTGAGGATAAAGATGATATTTATACACATTCTTCATTATTATTCCCTTTTAGAATGTCACACCCTAAAGAACTTAAACTAACTAAAGGCACAACTATCCCCAGAGGCATGTACTTAGTGCCAGGAGGAGACATGTTTGATTTCCTAATTAAAGATAACGTTAAAGAGATCAGAGTCAATATAGTTAAATTCTTAGGACATTATTATGGTTTTGGAACAACCATTACAAACGATAACACAACTAAAACAACTATCCTTCTTAATCCTACAAAATTCTTTGAAATAGATTTAGAAAAAAATCCTACTTTCTACATTGAATTATTAGAACCTATCCCAAAACTTATGAATATGCAATCTGAAAACCCAATATTTAAATATGATGAAACAAGAATAGGATTGGACAATTTTGATGCTTTCCAGCATACACTTTTGGTGGGCACATCAGGCAGTGGTAAAACTAAAGCTTTAGAGATTATGATCAAAGCAATAAAGAAAAAATATAAAGATGCCAACATTTTGGTTATTGATCCACACAATGAAGTTTCAAAATTATTCAAAGATAAAGGGGCATACATTGTAGATTACACTAACAATTATATTGAACCATTGGACACAGGAGAAAAAGATACACCTTTAAAAGCTCAATTGGTTTCACAGATGATAACATCTACAATTGGTCAAGAGAATAAGTATGCTGAAAGAGTAGTTTTCTATTCAGTTAATCTTCTGGCATCAATTAAAAATGTAAGTTTGAAAAATATTAATTTGCTGTTAACAGATTCAACTAAACGGTCAGAATTCAGTTCAATGTGCGAGAACGAAGAAGTCAGACGATTCTTTGATGAAGAGTTTTCAGATATTTATATGCAACACTTTAACGACGCAGTTCTACCTGTAATCAATTTTATTGGAGAATATATGCTTTATCTTGGTGGTGAGAAAAAACTTGAAAGAATTGATGATCTAATGAAAAAGAATAGATTAACAATAGTTAGTTTCAATCCACACCAATTCGGAAGACGAATTATCAAATTCTTTGCTGGATCTATAATCAACCAGATGTATATTGCAGCAATAGAAGATAACTTAGAAAGGCCAACAATATTAATTGTTGATGAATTCCCAATAGTAGAAAATAAAATCGTAAGTAAAATATTGGCTGAAACAAGAAAATATGGGCTTTATATTTACATGTCAGCGCAATATATCAACCAACTTACCAAAAATACTATTGACGCAACTATGAGTAATGTAAGAAATGTTATATCATTTAAGGTTACAAGAGAAGATGCAGGGATATTAAGCTCAATGATGGAAATCAAAGTTGAGGAATACTTCAAAAAACATTCCAGCCCAAGCGAACTTGAACAAGCTAAACGTGAAATGTTTATTAACCTTCATCCAAGGGAATGTATTGTTAGATTATTTGACGGCAAAAACTTCCTTATTACCATGAAAGTCAAAACTGTCCATATTGATAACTGGAAGGATGAGATTATACCTGACAACAAACAGATGCCCTCTACCCCAAAAAAAAATGTATTCATGGATAAGAAATAATAAACTTATTTAAAAAATTTATAGAGGAAACATAAATGGACGATACATATGATAAAGTTAATAAGGCGTGGAAAGACACTTGTAGAATACTATTAAGTGAAGAAATAGGTGAACTAAAAGATTATGAAAAGTATCTGCAAAAAACAGGTGCTGACCCGCCAATTGAGATTAAATCCGAACTGTCTAATCAAAAAGTATATACTTTTTCTACTAATATAAAAAATTCTAAGGTTATCTCTGGAAATGAATTACAAGAGTATAATACTAAAATGTCCAAAAAGAAAATTGACATAAACAAGATTAAAGACATTGATTCATTACTTGAAGAGATAGAAGAATTATATTATGCAGGAAACATTATTCAAGGAAACTCGAATAGTATCACTCGATCAGACAAAATAACTGATGCATCTTATATTTATGAATCATCCATTATCAAAAAATGTAAATATACAGCATATTCAACTAATGTTCTAGGCTGTGATCACACTTTTGGAACCATTTACTCAACTAATAATCAATTTGCATTTCGTAATGTTTGCACTTACAACATTATACGT
>CAYOKY010000091.1:3461-4460 GCA_964404695.1 Microcaldota archaeon
ATGGAAATCTGGTGGGCTTCAATAGACAATTCAGATTGTTATTATTGTGGGAATATTATGGGATGTAAAAAATGCATGTTCTCATTTGGACAAAAATCTATGCATAATGTTATTGGAAACAACCAATTAACTGTAGATAAATATTCAAAAATAAAAGAATATCTATTAGAAGATATAAGAAATACTCTAAAAGCTAAACATAATGCGCCCTCTTTAATAGATATTATGGAAAGGTCTCACAATGAGTAAAGTATTAGATAAAATTGAAAAAGAGTTTCAAAGTACAACTTGGTTAATTTTAAATAGAAAATTAACAAACATATTAGATTATGAAAAATGGTTAACAAAAAATGTAGTATATATTAAAGAAGGTAAATCTCAAATCAGCAAAGATAAAATTTATTATACAATAATTGATGACTTTTATTGGGATTCAAGAAATGCATTTAAAAATACCTTAGAACCCAATGAAAAATGGTTAATAAGTGAAAAAGATTTAGATGAAGTTGTAGCCAAAAGATCAATAAACGATAACGAATTAGAAAATCTCAGACTAGAAAACGCTCACAAAATACTTAAGGACATAACCTATTTGACAATTGAAATGGTAGTGGGACCAAACCAAAACATTGAAAAATGTCCAAATTATGCAAAATCTGTAAATTGTTATTACGGTCAATATTTTCATTATAGTAAAAATTGTGCTTACTGTGATGACCCACACAAAAGTGAAAACGTTTTTGGATGCTGGTGTTTGCTTGATTCAAAATTCTGCATAAAATGCCATGCTTCTACAAAATTAATACGTTGCTTAGAAGTTACAACATCTCATAATTGCAGGGATAGCTATTTCTGTTATAACTGTGAAGATTTAGATAACTGCATGTTCTGCTTTAATACAAAGTCAAAGAGATATGCAATTGGAAATATTGAATATCCAAAGGAAGAATACATGAATATTAAAAGCAAAATTATTAAACAATTGGCAGGCGACCACCG
>CAYOKY010000092.1:0-1615 GCA_964404695.1 Microcaldota archaeon
GAACATCTTCACAGTTTAGATAATTGTCAATGTCCAATGTGTTTGAAAGGTTAGTTTTACAATAGTCAGGGCATGCAGATTCTGGGCAATATTCCTCAAGGTGTTGTGTTTTGTCATTCTCGCATGCGGTCATTGTTTGTGTAATCATACATTCCTGTGGACAGTTTGAGCATGACCCTGGTGAATTGGAAATGTTACACCCGCAGTTACTTATAGGTAATGTCCTGCATTCTGGGTCACAGTTTGTGCACTCGTCTTCGCAGAAATTAACGCCATAATTAGTTTTCATGTAGTTTTTGCTCGGGTCATCGTCAGCAAAATGTCCTGCCGGTGTCATTGGCATTAAATCTTTAGTCGTGTTGAAAATCATTGATCCATTAAATGCTATTGGAACTTCAATTAAACATTCACTTGGGCAGTTAACTGATACAGGGTTAATCATCTTATTGCCTTGGACTGATATTGACATACTGTATAATGCAAGTGAATATGTTAATGGGTAAACTATAAGCAATCCAATGCCCGCTGCTAATAATGTGCCACCAGCCTTGCGCGTAAAAATGAATGATCTGAGTATTATTCCAAGCATGATCAAAACCGGGCCAATGACAACTGCGATCCCTTCAAGCAATGCTTTTTGTACGCTTAACACGCTCATCAGATTTCCATAAGTTTCAATAATGTAATTGTTTCTCAAATATCTCATTTTTTCCCCAGCGCCCGGCGACCTGCTTACTGCAAGGTACGGCCAGTCCTGATAATTAATACCTATTCTTGTAGTAATCTCCTTGCCCACTTCAAGATTATCCTTTGCAACTTCAACCGCCTTGTTTTGTGCAACATTTAATAGATCATTAACATAATACGTTCCGATCGCAAACGTTTTGCTTACATTATCATCAAACTTATACTGGTCCCCGAAAACATTATTTACAATCTGGTCTGCTATCACATCAATGCTAAACAGTGTTATTAAAAGTGCCATGAAAATTATTAATGAAACTATGACCTGTCCCATTTCTTGGTTTGACCATGCTGTAAGTTGCGGGTTTTCAGTGCTCTTGCCTGCAATGCCTGTTAATACAACTATGACCAATGATAGGATAAGAAATATTACTGTCAACAGTTTCCAGTTTTTAAGCCATTCAAAGATTGGCGAACTTCGTCCGATTGTTTGTCCCTGTTGAGTTGCATCTATTAATGTTAATGTACAATTTCCGTCAGTGCAGGTGAATGATGTTGAGCATGGCAAAATGTTTTTGCAGTCCTGGTCATAACAATCCATGTTCCCGTCATTATCGTTGTCAACATTATCATTGCAATACAACTCTTTTGAACAGTCAATTGCACTTTTCTCGCCGTACCTGCAATTGCCGTCATCCTTGCAAAGGTCATTTGTATAACATCCTGTGTCGTCGCAATCCTTTAACCCGTCACCGTCATTATCAATGTTGTCGTTGCATAAACTTTCTATCTCATCATCACAATAACTAAAAATTTGACAATCTGGATCTGCACAATCAATCTGGTAATCGCCGTCATTGTCATGAAGATCATTGCATGACCATTCTTCGTTCCATTCGCATTGCACTCCACCTGGTCCTATGTATCTGTC
>CAYOKY010000092.1:1715-4426 GCA_964404695.1 Microcaldota archaeon
CTGTCACAGCTTGGGTCAAGGCAATCAATTAAACCGTCACCGTCATCATCAATGCCATTACTACAGTTTGTTTGTGTTTCCTGACAGTATATGTTTGCAGTCAATGCCAGTACAAATAATAATATTAATATTTTTTTCATGGTTACACCTTAATACCGTCCAATGCCCGATACATTCCTGCAACGAACGCGCCCACAATTATAAACGTGATGTTTGGGAAAAAGTATGCCTGCGGAAAAATTAAAGCCATCTTCTCAAGCATATCATTTGAAAAAACTTCATCGTTAAAATTAATGTTCATTGTTCCTCCTGCAAAGAGCTGGTTATGCATTTCATTGTGCAATACATAAGTTGCCGGGTAAATTATCCCTAATGCGAATGCTAATGCTATCATGAAATTACCGGCCGGTCTGAGTTTGGGTATGATTCGCAACATTAAACCTATTGGCAGGAAAAATGTTAATGTGATACTTGTTATTGCATACAAAATGTATTTCTGAACCTGTAAACTTATGGCGGCGGTTGTCAAAAGGTCAACGACCATTTCTTTATGTTGTGCATATGCCATGTAAAATCCACGGTATGATTTCCCGCAACCCCCTGAACTGGTCATGGGCGTTCCGATGAACATGTAATCTGTTGTTTTATATTGGTCAAGAACGCTATCCTTAGTATTGCTGACTGCAAGGTCTAGTGCTTCGTTAACCAGTGAATCAATGTATCCAAAGGAAATCGTGAACATGTCACTTCCGTAAACATTTTCAATTGCCTCGTTTATTGAAATGAACCCTGTCAATATGATAAGTGTTAAGATTATTGAAATGATTATGTTTGCAGATTCAACGTTTATCCATCCAATGATTTGAACATTGTTTGAGGCTTTGCCGATCAAATATGCAACAACCAACCCGCTAAACGTCAGGAAGGTTGCAAGACCAACATAAAATATTGCATCGGTTTTCATTTCATTATAATCATAACTGAACGTAAGGGTAAGGAGCAATGCCATGAACAATATTATTATTTTCATCATTTTATCATCATTTTTTTATATTCATTTCATTAATTCTATCACTCATTTCATCATAACACTTTTGTTAACCCATACAATTGTACGTCGCCACCTATTACTGTTGACAGTGAACGGATCGCTCCAATTGTGATTATATAATTTATAATTGGTAAAAGTACCGAAAATAACCATTGGTATGAAATTGCAGGCAGAATATATTGTGTTAATGCTTCAACAATGGTTTCAACCTCGGCTCCGGTTAGGTCAAACGGTCCGCCCATCACGCCCCCCACCCCCAAGCTCATTAAGACTTGTGCACCCGGCATTAAAATTAAATATAATGCAGGGAATATGTTTGATGCTATGCACCCGGAAAAGCATGCAGCGAACGCTGGTCCAAATATTGCTGTGATTCCACATGTTATCAGGCAACTTGTCCACACGAACCCGTTCAATCCTAATCCTGCAATGACTCCCATGACTGGGCTACATACAAATGCTCTCCCCACACTCCCTATGGGTTGAGCGTTCAGTGGCATGACACTTAATATTTTGTTATTCATTTCCTGTATTGCGGTCTGCGTGTTTGAGAAAGGTATTGCTTTGTAAAGTTCACCGGTTAATACAGTTGCAAACGGCAGAACGAAAAATAATGCTATGCTCACCGCAATGATCGTTGACCCTAGTTTTCTTGTCGGTGCGAAAACCCGTAATAGCAGGCCAAGGGGCAGGAAATATTTTGGGACCGCGAACAATGAGAATTTAATTATGATTCTTTCTGATATTAAAAATAACATTGACTGGCCCAATGTCCCAAATGCTTGAGAATATTGTCCTAGTATGGGTGTTAAACCAATGTTAGGTACCTGTGAAGTAAACCCTGTGACCAGACTAGGAAAACCCGCAGTGGCCGTATATGAAAACCCTGTTAATTTTGCGATCGCGTAATATCCCTTGTAAAATTCGCGGTATGCGGTTTGGACCTGTGTAAATTGGGCATGAACTGCACCTTCAACAATAGTATTAAAGTCAGCAGTTGTCTCTCCCCCTACTAGGACAGCGTTCAATTGTGCGCCTGTAAAAGTACCTGAAATTAAAATGTAGATTATTGCGCCCATTATAACAGTTGAAATTATTGCCCAGAATTCATTTTTCGCTTTGGCAGATATCTGTGGCGAGTCAACGTATTTGGAAATGAAGTAATATACAACTGCCAACAACGTTGCAATCATGACTGCTGCAACATAATATATCTGCATATTAAATTCTGTACCCTGTGAAAATGTGATGGTAGTTAAAAGTATAAAGAATAATATTATATTTTTCATTAACTTTTCAACAGAAAGTAAATTTAAAAATATTAGTGTTGCTGTTTATACATGGTAAATCATCTTCATGGCCTGTCAAATGCGTTGCATAATATAATTGATGATTTGTGCGTTGTTATAGTTTTAATATTTGCATGTATATTATTTTTCGGGTTAACGAGTTTGGAATCGTTGCCTCCAGGCGTAGCGTCCGGGGTTTCAATTGTAACTTTTGATAATGTTTCAGTGCAGGTTGAAGTCGCAGACAATAGCCAGTCCAGGGCCCAGGGATTGATGGATGTTACCGAGCTCCCTGAGAAAAACGGTGTATTGTTTGTTTATGATTCGCCAGCAAAACTTTCATTTTGGATGAAAAACACAGTGATTCCATT
>CAYOKY010000093.1:0-4421 GCA_964404695.1 Microcaldota archaeon
AGGCTATTTTGGCGAAACAAAATCTAAAGATAATAAGATTAAATTGCTGGAAGAGGCAAGAACTAATTCAAGGTATATGAATGAAAGTTATTATACTCAGTTTACTTTGGATTTAGCAGATGTTTATGCGTTAGAACCTTCTAAAGATAAAGACATAATAAAAACAAGTGAATATGCAAGGAATGCGATTAATCTTTGGGTAGAAGTCAAAGAGTATAATAAAATTTATCAATATTTACATAAACAAGGTAAATATTACAAATCTGCTTTAAATTTTGCTGATGAGGGCAAAACTAATGTTGTGATTGCCAATTCTGCTATGGATTGGATGATGCAGGGATATGAACAAGGAGGAATCCCCTTTATTTCTGGAGCTACAAATTTGTTAATTAAATCACAGGAACTTTATGAGAGTAAGGCTATTGTAAGTGATCCTGAAGTTTTGTCAAAGTTTAATGAACTTTGGAAAATGATGTCCGAATCTGATCAAGATTTTATCGCGGAAAAATTAAAGATTAATCCTACAGTTTATTATTATTTAGTGAAACCTAAAGTTGAAGTCAAAGAGAAGGTTCAACCCGTTGTAAACAAAGATGAAAAGAAGTTTTGGAAAGTTTACAAATTGGTTTATGGCGATTGGCACGTTTATATTGATCGAGTTGTAAATGCCAAAAATTCGCAGGAACTGGATTATAGGTATGAACTTAGTGACAAGTTTGATTATAGGATGATAAAAAAACAAGTTGAAAGTTCTGATATTTCTGCTAATGAGAAAAAGGATGTTTTGTCAATGCTTGAGAATATTAGTGACAAGGTTCGTGAGTTGGTTACTACTACTGATGAATCTGAGATCAAACAAAAAGCTAAAGAGATTAAGGAATTGCATGATGCATATTTTGATTTACAGATTGCAACACAGAGTTATGCGCTTTCTATGAAAAAAGTAAACCAATTAGAATAAACTTATGACAAATAGATAAATGTTAAGAATAATTTGTGTTATAGGAGATTATTTTATAATTTATTTTGTTTACCTTGTTCTTCATTTTCTTCTTTATTATGTTCTTTTTTTAGACTTTCAATATATTCCATGCCCTTATCTGCTGAGTCAGCCATTGCATTAAATATTTGTTCAATGTCATCTTCTTCAAATTCTATTTGTTTAAGTTTTTCTCTAAGCAGTGTCATGCCCATTGCCTTTGGGTCATTGTTTTCCTTTTTCGCCATTTGAATTTTGTTTATAGTTGACTTGATTGTATAACCTTCAAACTGGTTTTCAATAAATAATAATGCATTATCATAACTTTTCCTAAAATTAATGTCTGAAGGTTTTAATCCTTTGATTAAGTTGCCATCTAAAACTATGCGGATTATCGGGTTTGAATATTGTTCAATTATTTCGTTAACAGTTTCATTGACCTTGAGTTCAACCTGCGTTTGTTCACAATCTTCAAATGTTAATTTCTTATAAATAAAAGGCCTGGAATCAATTTCAATGAATTCATGCGTGTTATTTTTCGTGTCATAAACTATGAACCCTTTACTTTCCTGTTCCTCTTTGTTAAGTTGTGTCAATACCGTGCTCCCTGGTACAATAAACTTTCCGTCCATGTCAATAATCTTTTTATGGATATGTCCATTAACGTATAATTCAAACCCTTTTGGCAAATCTTCGTAACATAGGTAATCACTTTTGTCAATGGGTACAAACTCGTTAAACGTTTGGTGAAGCATCAGGACATTGAACATTCCTTGCTTGGGTTCTGCGTTCATTTTATTTAATACTATTTTTGCTAAATCTTCTGGCACTGCGCCCATGCCACAAACCCTGACTTTTTCGTTATCCTTTTCAAAAATGATTGGCATATTGTGAACATCAATCCAGAACTTTGTAAGGTTAACAAACTGAACAGGATTAAGTTTGGATTTGTCTATCCTTTCATGATTGCCGTGGATGACTGCAATTGGCAACCTTTTTTTGACTGGTTGATTTTGGTCATTATAAGTAACAATTCCTTTGCCCCATTCTTTTTCTTCCAGTTCCAATAATATTTTTATTACTTCTGAAATTGTCTGGATTGACGGGTTTTCCTTGTCAAACACGTCGCCGGGGATAATTATAATGTCGCACAATTCCGATGCCTTAAGTATAGCCCGTCGCGCTTGGTTATAACTATCATCTGCCCATCGTGAATATCCTAAATGAAGGTCGCTGACTATCCCGATTTTCATATTACTATTGTTTACCTATACCTTAAAAATAGTTTTGTTGCTAAGTTAGTATAACCCATTTTTTATGGGTCCGTAGCTCAACTTGGATAGAGCGGCTGGCTTCGGTGAAATCTCTTTTCTTTGAAAAGATTGGAAATGAAATTTCCAATTTTGACACCAAGCAAATTTAGGTGTCAAAGAAAAGGTCTTTCGACCCCAAAAGAAACAAATAATAAACAATTTGTTCTTTGGACAGGAAACCAGCAGGCTGAGGGTTCAAATCCCTTCGGGCCCGTAAAAGGTTAAGTGATAACTAATTAAGATATGATACATAAAATAGGAAAAATAGTAAATAAAAAATAGAAAAGATAATAAAACGAAATTAAAAATAGAAAAAAAAAGAAGTTATTCACTCAATTGTGTAATCGCTTCAGCAATGTCACCGTCACATTCTTTTAATTTTTGTTCTGCTTGTTCCCGTGAAACATTTGTCTGGTCCATGACCATTTTAATGTCATCTTCTGGGGGACTGTCATCATTTTTGACGTTGCCAGTTATCTGAAACATGTCCTGGCCTTTCATTGTGATGATTGTAACTGACGGATTTTCAATTATTATATTGTTTTCGTCAGTTTCAATTACAACTTTGTTTGAGTTTACTTCTTTTGTCTGGATGCCCATTTGTTGCATCATTCTTGTCATTTGTTTTGGATCCAACCCATGCATTTATACCACCGTCTTTTTTACCTCAGTTTTATGTACTAAAACCTTTTTGATTGGTGCAATCTTTTGCAAATCTTTCCTGACATCTCTTTCAATCTTGTTAGCCAAAATGTAACCAACGAACTCGTTAGTGTTTGATTCCTTGGCTCTATTGCTTAAAAATGTACCGATTATGTTTCGGATTTCCCTTTTGGCTGAAGTACTGACTCTCCTTGCAGTAATTATGGTAGTCTTAACTCTGATTTGATCATTGTCTTTGGTTGTAATGTCTTTGAATTCATTTATTACTGACCTTTTCCTTCTTGCCAATGTTTTTAGGAAACCTGGAGTAATAAAACTGCCAATATATCTTGTGAGTGCAGTTTTACCTTTGACTTCAACAATCCTGAGTTTTAATGTTGTATACAATGCATACTGGTCAAACTTGTTGGTCAATGTTGAGTATGGAAATCTTATGACACGGTTGTATAGATTTTTTTCATCATTAGCATAAATGACGGACATCTCTTTCTCTTCAAACAGTTTAGGTGCCTTAACAATATACTCCTGCTTGATTTTCCATTTGTCAACCTTGACAGTTTTTTTAACCGGTATTTTCTTAACAGCTTTAGTTCTTTTTTCTTTCTTCTTAGCCATATAATCACCTATTTAATTAACAATGCTGCGGTCTTGCCGTTATACTTCCAGTCTTTTGGAAGGTAACTATTTCTAACATAATACTTGGCCAATCTTCTAATCTTTGATTCAACCTTGTTTAAAGCAACTTTGTTTCTAACATCTTTAGTGTTGTCTTCAAGATGTCTGCGTACTTTAACGGCCTTTGTTATCAGGTTTAACATATCCTCAGGGATATTTTTTGTAATGCCCTTTTCTTTCAGGATTTGAGTAATAGTTTTTTTGCAGATAAGTTTAACGTCTGGAACTGCGTGCTGGTCTCTTAAAAGTAAACCAATCTTTGCAGTATTGTTGCCTTCTTTTGATAACTTAACAATCAAGTCTTCAATTTCCTTTGATGAAAGCTTAACCCATTCCGGTGCAACCTTTACATTAGGTTTTTTTGAACCGGCTTTACCTTTTTTACGACTATGCATTCTTGCCATGTTTTCACCTCTTTGTCAGATAACATTAAGCTACGACCAATTTTCAGTATGAAAAAACAGAGGCCGACTTTATATCTCTCAATCCTTAGTATTATTGAGGAATGTTTATAAATGTATTTTTTATCTTGAGAGTTCAACTGAGTGTTCAAATATTTAGATGATTAACATAATAAATAGTTTGAGAGATTGGAGTTATGGGTATATTTATAAATAATGCTTTTATTTCCATATTATAAATTTCAGTTATCATTGATTTAGGATTGATTTAGGATTGATTTAGGATTGATTTAGGATTGATTTAGGACTTGAATTTAGAACTTGAATTTAGAACTTGAGTATGTATAAGTGATGAATATGAGATATATTCTGAGAAGTAATTAATATGAA
>CAYOKY010000094.1:0-1584 GCA_964404695.1 Microcaldota archaeon
ATACTCTGAGATTGGTAATTCATCCGTAGCTATCCATCTAGCATGTGGTGTTCTGCTTGTCATGTTATTCACTTTCACATATCTTTGTAATTCATACAATTTACATAATCCATATATAGGTAATACTATCCACCAAACACAAAATATTAATACTTCTGTATCACTGTCCCACACATCAAGTAATTTGGCAGTGGTTCCTGCTAGTATAATATAAATTAATATGGCTATTACGATTAAAATAATTAATAGTGCTACGTGCATTTTAATTCCTCCAATGCCAATATTTCGTTTATGTTTATTGGCTTAAAATCCCACACGTCCACACCAACATTTACTAATATGTTTCCTTTTTTAAGTTTCTTTACTTTCCATAAACCATGAACATGCCCTACAAAATTTAAATGGATGTTCGGTTCATAATCTTGTGGATTGTGAGTTAAATAAATATCTCTGCCGCCTAAATTTATAACTGCTCCGTCTATGCAAGTTTTTAGAGTATTGTTAAAGTCGTGATTGCCTCTAATGAATACAAATCTACCATTGAGGCGTGATATATATTGTTCGGCTTTAGTTAATTCTCCTTCACCTTTTTTTCCACCTTTAGTATTTCTGAAGCAAAAATCTCCTAAGAAAAACACTGTATCAGTAGGTTTCACCCGTGCATTGTGATTTTTAATTATAGTTTCATTCATTTGTTCTACATCCTTAAAAGGACGATTACAGTAGTCAATAATATTAGCATGACCGAGGTGATAATCTGCCGTAAAAAAATAAACCATTTTACCTCCAATATATGTTGATGTGGAATAAAATAAACGATATTGAAAAGTATGATGGGCTGTATTCATCTCCTTTTATAAAAGATAAACCAACTTCAAAACAATCGGTCTCAAATGCCGATATAAATTTAATTCTCATGTGTATCACCTATATGTTAAATTTTCCAGTTTTTAAGTACATCCGTACTGCTAAAGAGTTATCCCCATATTTCTGCATTAAATAGTAACTGATATCTGGGTCATACCAATCAGGCTCGTATTTTGTGTTTACTTGCATCGGTATCAACTCTGTGGTGTATAGCCTCGACAAACTGTTCTCGAAGCTTTGCAATATTAGGATTATCTATTTTAATTGTTTTCCATTTTTTTCCTAAGTAATCTTCAATTTTTCTTTGTTTATGTTCTTCCTTTGTTTTACATTTGTTGCAGTGTTCGTGTGATAAATCGCCTAACATTGAATAACTTAACACCATATCGAACTTTCCTTTTTTAGGACCTTCCATAATTTCCACACATTTGGCTGTGGCGTGATGTTTTCTGAGCCGATGTTCATCAGGTGTACCAATTATATTGACGTGTTTATCGGGTGTTAATTTATTTATTAAACAAAAACAAGTTGAATACCATAGTTCACCGTGGTAATTACTGTTTATTAATCGACCACATGAAAGACAATACATTTTCATCCTTGGATTATTCTTTATAAGTTTTTTTTGTTCTTGTTCAAGCTTGTCTAAGCCCAATTTTTTCGTCATGTCTTTTAATTCTTTCTCTGCTTTTTTAGAGAGTTTTAAGTCGCTGGGAC
>CAYOKY010000094.1:1594-4336 GCA_964404695.1 Microcaldota archaeon
TTAGTTACCATTTTTATTCAACTCGTCATATTTATTTGTTGTGGTATTCCATTTCTTAAAAATGCCGTTTTCATAATCAATTTTACACGCGTTACATTCACCTAACACATCATTTAAAATAAGTTCTGTTTTTACTTCTTGCTTACATTTAGGACATTTCATTTTAACTCCTTTTTAATTCAATATAAAGAAATATATCAAAGTCCATAGTACAGCCCCAATACTGGAAAACTTTCCAATCCAAAATCTTCTGCCTTTGCAATAATCCATTTCTTTTTTAAAGATAATGCTGTTCTTTTAGGTGTTAAAAATATTAACGTTATCTTCATATATTGAACCGTCACAATTATGTTCAACTACTCTGGGGTTAAACTTCTGTTCTTCATAACCAGTAGTATAAGAAACATCAAAATAATATCCCGTGTCATGATTATGACCAACATAACATATTTTATTACCTTTTAACAATAGTGATATTGCTTCTATTGAATTATATTTTTTTGTAGTTGTCATTTTATTTAGCCTCTGGAAATTTATGTTTAATTTTTTGCCAATTAGCCTCATACTCTTTTTCATCAGTCGGCGGTAATTGATTTTTTAACCAATATACATACGCCATACAATCTTCCTTAGTTTTTAAGTCTAACATCATTAATTACCTCATAATTATAATAGTGGATTGTGGAATTCCAACCACAGGAGGTTTTATATGCCAGATACAAGCTCTCTGGGCTTACATACTAATTTTGTATAGGGAGTTAATGCTTTTATTATTAACTTCGAGTCCTATCAATCTAAATTTACCGACTATTCGGCCTTATCCACCATAAATATAAAAACATCACAGGAATCATGTGGAAGCATACATCCACACCCTACTGTGCTAACTTCCTGCTCGCACTCTATGTCCACATCGGTATTATTGCTAATTACCTGCTTCATAGTATACGATGTTTATGAATATAAAACCCGAACACGATTATTATAATCGAAATTAATAATGCACGAGTGATTCGCCTCTCAGTTGAGAAGTAATACTCGCGTCTTAAATATGAAAGTTGATTAATATATTCGGGTTTATTAAAATAAAAAGGAAAGAGAGCAACACATGGCGGGAGGTCTGTCTCAAACAGTTGGAGGTGTTAAATGTTATCTTGCTCTCTTTCCGTCAGTGTGATTTATTTGATTAAAATGTCGTTCCAATTGTTAATGGCTGATTGTATTTCACCGCCATATACATCAAATTCATTATTAAGTTGATATAATGTCGATATATTAGTATTACCTTCCTCATAAATTTTGGTGATGTATAAGATTGTTTTTTCTTTTATAAGCGTGGCAACGCTACTAGGGATATTGTTGCTTTCAGTTTCACACAAACTAGATGAACACCTTTTTATTATTCTAACCGAATCTCCTATATTGTATTTAGTCATTTTGCCCTCCTTAAAATCCAATGTCCATGCGAAATGTTAACGCTATAAACCAACCTTGTAATAACGTTTTTCATTGCTCCGTATTCTTTGTCTAATAATAATAAAAACAATATTATAGGAACAAAAATGATGCCAATAGTCCACGCGAACAATCCTTGCAATAATCTTGATTTTAAACTCATTTTGGCGTCCCTATTAATTTTTTAAGGTCTTCAATTCTACCTTTTGATTTACATTCTGCTTCTCCAGAACAAAGGGGGCGAAATGAACACCACCCACATAGCTTACCCTCATGCAAAGGGTAATCTTCAATAGTCACAGAACGAGTGTTTTCCCATACGTGTTTTATGGTATCTCTTGCATATCTAAGTAGGGATGGTGTCACTTCTAGAAGGGGTTCCTCACCATAGCGAAGGAATATGATAGATACAAAATCTGCCATAATGCCTTTTACGTTATTATATAACAAGGCATATATAGATAATTGTCGTTTATAAGCGTTAGAAATTCCTATTCCAAATCTACTGCTAGTTTTGTAATCGCCTAATGTTATTACTCCGTCGTAATCTTCATGTACTCTATCTATATATCCTGCACATTTGAGTTCCTTGTCTTCTACCCACATTTCTCTAAATTTAGGTTTAGTCAGAAAAAACGCGTGGCGTTCATTCTCTGCTTTGCCATAATCTACTAGGGATTTAATTTTTCTATCGTGTAAATAATAAAAATCCATAATCATCCTAAACGCATCTTTCTTATGAATCAACAAATCGCCTAGTGACAATTCTAAAAGCCTTAATTGTTTTGAGTTCTTCATCCACTCTTTTATAAATGAATCTAGCAACCAGTGTTTAGGGTCTGCTTGATATCCTTTGTAAAAGTCTTCTAATACTTTATGAACTATACTTCCTTTAATAAGGTGTATGTTTGAAATTCTTTTTTTCATGATATAACTATAATAAAACTCTCTAGGGCATTTGTACCAACTGTTAATACTGGATGGGCTTAAACGTTTTAGTGCTTCTATAGGTTTTCCTTTATCATTTAATTCAACTAATTCTTTTGTTTCGGTCATTTTAATTTACCTCTACAATATATTTCTATATCGTGACATTTTTGTTGCCAATCGGGATATGGTTGAGTGTTGTTATCATTGTCAGGCGCATATTGATTTCCATGCAAAATATCTAAAACGTCGTTAAGTATGCCGGTAATTCTATTATTATCCGCGATGTTCATCACCCAATATTTCATTCCAATTTTCGGGAGTTGCTAATTCCCACAATACAGAGTTTTCAATGTAGTT
>CAYOKY010000095.1:0-4212 GCA_964404695.1 Microcaldota archaeon
CTTCAGCTTGGCCTTCATCCTGCTGTCTACTCTGGTGATATTCCAGGCGTTTTATCCAATTAAACCGCAACATCCACCCCTTGTGGCGCTCCCCCGCCAATTGGTTTAAGTTTAAGTCTTGCGACCGTACTCCCCAGGTGGCGCACTTAACACCTTCGCTACGACACCGCAGGACCTCTAAGGTTCTGCGACGTCTAGTGCGCATCATTTACAGCCAGGACTACCGGGGTATCTAATCCCGTTCGCTCCCCTGGCCTTCGTTCCTCACCGTCAGATACGTTTTGAACAGGCGCCTTCGCCACCGTTAGTCCTCATAGGATTATTGGATTTAACCCCTACCCTATGAGTACTCCTGTTCTCTCCCGTTCTCAAGTCTTACAGTATCCGCTGCACGTCCCCAAATTAAGTCTGAGGATTTCACAGCGGACTTATAAAACCGGCTACGAACGCTTTAGACCCAGTATTCGTGGGCACCACTTGGGCTGCCGGTGTTACCGCGGCGGCTGGCACAGGTCTTACCCAGTCCCTTATTCGCCAAGCTATCTACACTTAACAAAAGGCAACAACTCTCGCCGTTACCACTCAGATTTCCCCCGTCACGCTTTCGCGCATTGCGGAGGTTTCGCGCCTGCTGCACCCCGTAGGGCTAGGACCCTTATTTCAGTGTCCTTCTGGGGGCTCCATCTTCCAATGCCCCTAGAGATTATCGGTTTGGTGGGCCGTTACCCCACCAACTGCCTAATCCCCCGCAGTCCTATCCTAAAGCGACACATTCCAATTCATGTCTCCTTTGGATGAAAAAACATTCCAGTATTTTTCATCTATCGGGGGTTTCCCTCAGTTTCCCAAGGATGTCCCCGTCTTCAGGGTAAGTTGACTACGTGTTACTCAGCCGGATGCCGTCTCTAGAAGTCTAGAGGCCAACTTGCATGGCTTAGTCGAAATCTGATAGCAGTGCCCTCCAGCACCATCAACTGGAGTTCATTTGTTCTAGTTCCAATTAGCATTCTAATTCCACATATACTACTTATTCCGTTATCCTTCTTGGAGCCTATAAGAACACAACAAATGTTATATTCTGATTTATTTATTATTCATTAATTATCTGTTAATTTAATTCATTATATTTCTAATTAATGATTAAAGAAATCATTCCTCGTTTGCGAAATTGCACGTTGGAATAGTTTAACATTATCATATAGGAATGTTTATAAATATATGTTGCACCCCTCGTTTTACTTCGGTTAAAATTGTTTTTGGCAACATATTTAAACAGTTATTAACATGTGGTCTATATGAGGTACCCTCTCTTGAAACAGGTTAGTAAAAACTTTGATAAATTCAATACTGATCAAATCAATACTGACAACATTAATTCTAAATAAATAAATACTGACAAAATCAATACTGAAATAATACCTGATCTAATCTGTGAAATCTGTGAAATCTGTGAAATCTGTGAAATCTGTGAATTTATTTCTACTAAAATCCCTAATACTAATTTTATTGCTTTACCGCTCCTTGTTAATCCCCTTACAAATCCTCTTTCAAATCTCCTTGCCAATCCTCTTGCCACTCCTGCATTTAACAAGCACTTTTCAGTTTAACTTGTACATTAAGATGTTGGTATCTATTTGGCAACCATTTTTAAAATTATGTCTTTATATGTTAAGATTATCTATGAGCCTATGATTAGATAGGAGGTGAGATACATGGGTTATGTAAATATTGAAATGCCAAAAGATCTTGAGGCAAATGTTAAGGAAGTTTTGATTACTTCAGCCGAAGGTGGCAACGTTAAAAAAGGCGCAAATGAAGTTACCAAAGCAATTGAAAGGGGTAAAGCTAAGTTGGTAGTAATTGCCGGCGATGTTAATCCTGAAGAGGTAGTAGTTCATTTACCTGCTTTGTGTGATGATAAAGGTGTTGCTTATGCTTTCATTCCAACTAAAGAAGATTTAGGACAGTCAGTTGGTTTAAAGGTTGGGACAACTGCAGTTGCAATAATTGATGCTGGTAGTGCAGAAACTATATTACGTGATGTTACTGAAAAGCTCAAGGCATTGAAAGCTTAAGGTGATTTTCATGGAAGGTATACCAGTTGAAGTAGTGAAGATACTAGGGAAGACCGGCGTTTACGGCGAAGCTAATCTTGTTCTTGTTAAAATCCTTGATGGTAAGGATAAAGGTCAGGTTAGAAAACGGGCAGTTAAAGGTCCTTTGAGAAAAAGTGACATTTTGCTTCTGTTGGAAACTGAAAAAGAACATAAAGGCATTGGTACCCGCAGGAGGTAATTAATATGAAATGTATTTTTTGCGGCAAAGAAATTCCTAAAGGCAAAGGCATTATGTATATCAAAAAGGATGGGAAACTGTTCAATTTTTGTAATACTAAATGCAAAAAGAATAATCTTACTTTAAAACGTTCTCCGACAAAAACCAGATGGACAAATTTTGCTCATCAGGAAAAGGAAAGATTAAAGAAGGCAAGAGAGAAAAAGAAAAATACAAAGACAAAGACAGATTCTGTCTCTACTGTCAAACCTTCTAAACTTTCTGATTCTGAAGTTTCAGAAACTTCAAAGTGAGTTTATGATTGTCGTCCCAAATTTTAATTTGCCGGAGTTACAAGTTCAACAGGCAGGCGTTGACCTGACTGTTGACAAACTTTTTTCTTTTACTTCTAAAGGGATTATTGATTATGATAACTCTGAACGTAAAGTTTCAGATGTTCAGGAAATTGAATTTGAAAATGGTCAGGTTTTTCTTAAGCCGGGCGCATATAAGGTTCGTTTAAGTGAAACTGTTAAAATTCCTAAGGATTGTCTGGGCATTTGCTTGCCACGTTCAACTTTATTGCGATGCGGTGCAACAATTCATACTGCGTTTTGGGATCCGGGGTATGAGGGCAAGAGTGAAATTCTGTTAGTGGTGCATAATCCTGAAGGATTGATTTTAAAACACAAAGCACGGATCGCCCAGATGACGCTGGCCAGAGTTGAAAATCCCAAGTCTACTTATCAGGGGACATACCATAAAGAGAATTTGTAATTATGTTTTAAAAAAACAACAATGATGGTTTAAATAACTTTTGGTATATGATGTTCTTTTATGGATATTAATTATAAACAGGAAATGGTAAACTTCATAAAAGATAAAGGTGGTCAAGATAAAGGCGGTCGTGTTAGATTCGATGTCTTTGCAAGAGAGCATTTACTTGGGGAGCATGGTTTTTATAAGGCAAACTCTGAAGTTTTAATTAATAGGGGTTTTGTTGGAGTAGAAACTCCCAGTCAATCAATAGAAGGCTATTCAACAATTTTAGCTAAAGCTGTGTTTAAACTTTTATATATGTGTTCTGTAAAATTTGGTGTTGAGAAACCTGTTTTTGTAGAGATCGGTGGAGGGGAAGGCAATTTTAAAAGAGATTTTTTAGAAATTGCCAGTGGATCTGATTTTGAATGTAAATTTATTTCTGTTGAACCAAACTCTCATCAGGCAAAAAGGCAGGAATTTGAAGGCAGTGAAATAGTTATTGGTACTGCTCAGAATACTGGATTACCTGAAGAATCTGTTGATATGGTTTTTGATGATGAAGTTATAGATTGTTTGCCCACCCGGATTTTCAAACTTAAAAAGGAAGGTAATGTTATTTATTTGTTACAGGAAGCGTATGTCAAAATTAATAACGGAAATCTTGAATTTTTTTATTCTGATGTTGATAAAAATGTATTTAGTAATAGTTTTGAACAATATGTTAATTCGTTCTCATCTTTTTTTGAGGATGGTGAACAAGTTCATGTTTCTGAGGAAAGTTTTGATTATTGGAGGGAAAGATATAGGATTCTTAAATTTAATGGGATAAGTGTTTCTACTGATTACGGCACAATTAAAAATGATTCTATAATGAGTTTAATGTCTTCCCTTCAAAAAAAGATTACTGCTGCTATTCCTTTTGCAGGTGCCAGAAATGCACTGCTTTATCCTTATAATGCTGATTTAACATATGTGCCTGATTTTCAATTCCAGCAATTTGTTTGTTCATCAGTGGGATTATCTCCTAGTCTTATGGGGAATGGATTAATTGAATTCATTGGTTCTGTGTTGAGTGACAATGATGTAAAAGATATTTATAGGAGTAATTTAGAATTGACTTTAATGTCTAGGCCGGTTATTATTGCACCGAAATTGGGTAATATTCAGGTTTTTCAG
>CAYOKY010000096.1:0-4157 GCA_964404695.1 Microcaldota archaeon
TTACTCTTTTTGAAAACTTAGTTTGTCCTCTTAACCTACGCTGTAATTGCTTAATATCATTCTTGGCTGTTTCTGTGGCTTCTTCGACCCATATGTCAGTTATTATTCCCTTAGTTGGTGTAATAGATTTTATCTTTTCAACATCATCAAGTCCTGCGAATAATATCTGATAACCATTTACACAAGTGATACTTAAATCAGTTTTGTTAATCTTAAAATACTTAGTCAACTGCCATTCTATAATTACTTTAGTTAATTCATTGA
The DNA here is from genome assembly GCA_964404695.1 of Microcaldota archaeon. Taxonomy (GTDB): domain Archaea; phylum Micrarchaeota; class Micrarchaeia; order Anstonellales; family JAGGVH01; genus JAGGVH01. Next base: position 265 of record CAYOKY010000096.1, read on the forward strand.
ATACTGATTTTTTGATTGTGTTCTGTACATTCCTTACTACTAGATAATTTCTGCCACCATTGCATATATCATAAATACATCTTTGTGCTAAGAATACGCTTTTCCCTGATGCTGAACCGCCATAAAATATCTGTATAGCTTTGTTGTTAGTTAAATGCTCAAAGTATATATCGTTTATTATTCTCTTGTCTATAGTTACATCAATCTTCATCAATTACCTCATTGAATTTGACTACAAGATTTATATCTTCGGGAACGCTTATTTCTTTTCTATCAGTCCATCCTAATTGCTTTAACGAGAATATAGCTACGCTTGGGTTTATAACATTTAATAATCCTAATCGTTCTAGTTGTGTTTCTTTTTTTTCTATACCTCTTTTTATAGTGTCGGAAAATGATTTATTTTTTTCTGCAAATGTATATAGTTGTTGCCTTCCTATTTTTGACAAATAAGCAAATTCTGAAACGATAGGTATTTCCGATTCGTCAATATACTTTTCTAGTCTTTTTCTAACTTCTTCTATGACTTCATCAGTCCATTTCATTTAGCATCCACTCCTTATGAAAATTATATAGCTCTTTATTTTTTAATATAGTATATTGTTCAATCTTTGGGTTTGTTGAATAATTACCTGAGCCAGATATTACGATATATTCATTTTTTGCTTTAATTAATGTTACTTTTGCATGAGAATTTTTTTTTATCAATTTAAAGTTATCATTTTCCTTATCTAGTTTTAGAAGTATGTCGGCTTTATCTTTCATAAGCGTTTCATAATTATCATTTGCTACTATAATTAATTTTTTAACTGTTCTTGATTCAACTAAATATTTTAGATTTATCGCCGCTTTATATGAAAGTCTATATGTTGCAATATATAATTCATCTATATATTTATATTTTTCAATTGCCCATAATATAAACACATATGGATTTATTACTTTTTGTGTCACTAATACATATAAAAAGTTTTCTTTTATCTCTTTTATTGAATTTGTAAAGTTTTTTATCTTAAACTTTTCAATCATTAAATTTTTAATAACCATGTTCTTTGTTTTAAACGCTTCATAGTTTTTACTTATTTGAACAGGCATTTTAAAATTTAAATCAACCATATAGCAACACCTCCCTTTAATTATACTCCTATTATATCAAATTGTAAACTTATGTCTACACTTCATACAATGAACTTTAATTTTATTCTTGCCTATTCCTCCGGCTAATAACCCTAAGGGTCCTAATAACAAACCACCTGCGACCGCTTTACCAAATCCAAAACCTTTTTTCTCTGAAATTAATGAAGTGGATAAACATATGGGACAATAAGGTGTTCCTGCTTCATCTAACTTTCTTTTTGTTTCTTTTCGCTCTGCTTGTTGCTTTACTGCTTTTTCATGTATTTTTTTAAACATAATATCTCCTTTATAACAGTTTATTGCATCGAGTACAAAAACGTTCTTTTTCTGTCCTATGCAATAACATTGAACAATCTAACCTTGACAACCCACTTTCGCACAAAACAATTAATGCTTCTTGATGTGTACGATTCAATCGGATTGAAAAGCAACACTCGTATATGCTTTTTTCATCACGATATTTTGCTTCTTTACACTTGCCATATTCTTTTTTTCTCCATTTTTCATAATCAGATTCATCCATAAATTTAGTTATAAACCTATTGCTTATTGAATAAAAACATGCCAATTTATTTTTATATTCTACGTCATGTATTGGCGTATATGTTAGAATTGGGTTAATCTCCATTTCATCTCTCCTTATATTTCATATTTATTTTCCTTATCTCTATTTGTCTTTATACGTAAATTCTCCATCAAGCCAAACTGCTTTGGAACGTATAGCATGTAGTTCAACAAATTGTGGTTTCCCATATCCATTTATATACGGTATTTCGTTGCACTCGTCATGTATATTAAAAGCCTTAACAATTTCTTTGATCTCCATAACTCACCTTTCAAGATTGGACTAAGGCAAGCCGAAAGGGTAACTCGCCAAAGTCCATATAACCTACTTGTTGTAGATTTCTACTATTTCGTTAATTCCAAGACTTTCAACTTTAGCAACAAAATCATCATATTCATTCATAGATTTTTTACCGTTAATAAAATTAGTAACGTTTTCTTGAATGTATGTGTTCAATGGTGCTTTAATTTCTTTTATCTTTTCTGCTTTAGCTTCATCAATACTTACAGATGGTATAGAATAAGTGTATACATTATCACCGTAAACTTTTCCGTACGGATACCATTTTCTTTCTGATTCATACCACTTGTCATTATAATATTCGGCATCTGTGAACACTTTTACCCAATTTGAATTTTCACCAGTTCCGTAAACTTCTGACACAAGCTTCTGATATGCTTCGTCTTTGCTTGCACCTTCACGAATTATTATAGGTGTTCCTGATGCGTTCAACTTATATGTTACCCCTAACTCACCCCAGTATAATTTATCGTGGTTAGTCAAGTCATAAAGCCAATCAAATAACATAAGAATTTCATCTATTGATTCACTCTTTGCATTAATTGCACTTCCTGTTGTGCTAAACCTTGACTTGCCTGCCCAACCGTAAAATGTTCCGTTGTAACTTGGAGGAACAAAAGCTTCAAACTGTCCTGTTATTCCGTTTACTTTCATAGCATTCATATGTGTAGGGGCATTCATCATGTTGTCAACCCAAAATTGAGTATCTCCTGCGCCTGCATCTGTATACCATTGCGGTTCTGGATAACTCGCCCACTCTGGCGTTAATATATCTTGTTCGACTAATGTCTTGAAGAATATAATAGCATCTTTATAATTCTGTGTCGCAACTGGGTTAACAAACTTTTTAGCGTATTGATCATAATAAGGATATTCAATTAACGCTGTGCCAAAACTATAAGAAAATAAGTTTAAATCTAAAATGCCATTTCTATTAGTCCAAATAGGCTTATCTGTCTTACTTCGCATTTCTGTTAATGTCGCAAGTAAGTCACCAAATGTCTCAAATTCTGTTGTTCCTGATAAATCTGACCTAATTACACCGCCCAAACTTGATGTAGGGCTATAGTTTCTTATTGTTGAAGCAATATAAACATCACCATCGGAAGCTGTTATGCCTCCTAAAAATGAAGGGAACTTATCCATCCACGCTTTGTAATGAGGTAGTTTATCAAGGTTATCTGTCATTGACACTAATAACCCTTTTGCTCCAATTTCTTGAATTAAGTTAAAATCAGGTGTTAATGATTCTATAAATATATCCTGATTACCAACATTGATTATATCTGGCAGGCTACCTCCTGCGACCATAATTGATAACTTTTCCATGTAAACATCAGGCGGTATCATAACCGGTACAATTTCAATTCCTGCTACTTCGTTCATCCACTTGAATATTTTTAATTCAGTATCATAATTGCCACCATTGTCCCTCATCATCCACTCTACTTTTTTAACTTCATTACTTTCAGTTAGTTCAACTTCTTTAGCACACCCAAACGCTCCTATTAAACAAAACACCATTAAAATACATATTACCTTTTTCATATTCCATCTCCTTTATAGTCCTGCATATTCCATTATTGCTTTCTTCGCAATACTACCATTGATCGCTTTCAATTTTCTGTAAGTAATTATCCCTCTTACATTTGGATAATCGTCTGCCTCCTCAAAAACAACTCTCTTTACTTTTAACGCAATTTCGTCACTATACTTTAAAACAATTTCTTCAACTCCTTTCTTTGAAAAGACTAAACCTAATCTTTCGTTCAGCATCTTTTTTACTTCTTTTATGCTGTCTTTTACTGCCTGTCTAAATATTGCATGAAATAAATTTTCATATCCTGTGTCCATAATTATTCTCCTTTATTTATTCTTTGGTTGAAACAAC
>CAYOKY010000097.1:0-4092 GCA_964404695.1 Microcaldota archaeon
AGTTCGTTGCATTGTTCAATGCAATTTCATAAAAACCGTTAGATAACTGATATCTTAAAATGCCTGACTCTGAAAAATTTAACAATTTCTGGTCAACATATGACGTATTGGAATTATAAGGTATAAACCTAACCATATTTGTAAATTCAAGTATAGTAGCATTTGAAGTTACATTTTCCTGAACGATATTGGCACTGTTTTTCTGCGGGGAAAAGAAAAGTGATATTGAAGGTGCAATTATCTGCAACCCGAAAAATGCTAACACAAGAACAGAAAATATCTTTAAAATGTCTTTACGATCCACCATATTATCACCTACTCACATACTCACATAAATTCTATGAATACTCTTTCTAAACATTAAATCTAAACATTAAATATATAATCTAAAAGCAAGGTTTTAAAAGGGTCTGCGTTGAAAATAAATCTGGTGATAGTATGTTAGTGATGATTGAATATGAAACTTTTAACGCGAAAAGCAATGATGCGATTGACAACAAAACTAAACTTCTAGTTGAAACCGGTTTAAACTCTTTACCCCAAAAAGTTAACCTCTTAATTAATAAGTTAGAAGAGAACCAAGAAGGACAAGTAATTGTTGAATGCCCCTTCGGGAAAAGATCCAAAGACCTGGTCAGAGTCATAAATGGAAACAATTTCAAAAATAATAAGATCAGGCCTGCTAAGGGAATGATAGTAAGTTTAGACGGCAGACGAGCGATAGTTAAATCCGTGAACGGTTCACGGATCATTGTAGATTTAAACCATCCACTGGCAAACAAGGATATTAACTACAAAATTAAAATTTTAAAGAAGAGTAAAGATAATGACATCAGTAAAACAAAAATGTTCTTAAACTTCTATAGCATGGAAGGTGAAGTTGAACAAAAAGATGACAAAATCATAATCAAAACCAAAGAAGACAATGACAAAAAGATTGAAAATCTATTGAAAAATATGAAATTAATAATAAAAAAGGATATTCAAATTGTAAATCCGGCAGTAAACAAGGAAATTGAGCAACAATAACATATATAAAGGTCATTTATAAAGGAAAAATATAAAAAGAATAAATAAATAAAGTGGTTAAATGGCAGGAGCAGGCAACATGGACGCAAGGGTATATTACCATAAAGGCAATAACTATTTTGAAAAAGGTCAATATGAAAAGTCCATTGAAAATTATAACATGTCAATACTGTTAAACCCAACGTTTTCTGAAGCATATTTTGCAAGAGCATTATCATATTATTACCTTAAAAATTATAACAAATCCATTACAGATTATACCAAGGCAAGCGAACTTGACCCGAACAATCCGGTCATATACAACAACCGCGGGGACGCATACTACAGACAAAAAATATTTGACAAAGCCATTGAGGATTACGAAAGAGCAATATCATTAAACGGTAAATACCTTAAAGCCTATTATAATCGCGGTTTATCTTACGCGTGTAAAGAGGACTTTGAAAGTGCAGTATCAGATTTTACTAAAGTTATAGAGCTTAACCCAAACTTCGCAGAAGCATACCATGTCCGAGGACTTGCTTACGATTACATGAATGAACTGGACAAATCAATAACTGATTATGAAAAATCATTAGAACTTAATCCCAATCTTGATGAAGCAAAAGAACATTTAAACCTTGCAAAAAGTAAAATTAGTGGTGGTGGTGGAGGGGGAAACACAAACGGCGGATTTGACACATTAAATACCAAAGGCGGAGGAAAAAAGGAAGTTGATGCTGCTAAGTTTATTACCAAACCAGACCTAGGATTTAAAGACGTTGCAGGCATGAAAGCATTGAAAGAACAATTATTAGAATCTGTAGTTTATCCTTTGAAAAGACCTGACCTTGCAAATGAATACGGAATTTTAGGTGGAGGGGGCATTCTACTTTACGGACCTCCAGGTTGCGGTAAATCATATATGATGAAAGCGTCAGCAGGAGAATGTGACGTTAATTTTCTTAATGTAAAATTATCAGACATTTTAGACCAGTACGTTGGTGGAACTGAAAAAAATATTCATAAGGTCTTTGAACAGGCCAGGACAAATACGCCGTGCATACTTTTCATTGATGAAGTTGATGCATTAGGCGGAAGACGAGATAACATGGGCGAAAGCGCACAATACCTTAAAGCAGCAGTAAACCAAATGCTATATGAAATGGATGGTGTTGAATCTAACAATGGTAATATGTTGACAGTCGGCGCAACAAACGCACCATGGGACGTTGACCCTGCCATAAGAAGGTCAGGAAGGTTAGGCAAATTGATTTATGTGCCAGAACCTGATTTCGTATCAAGACGAGAAATATTAAAACTCAGAATGACTAAAAAACTTCCCAAGGAAAAGGTTTCAAATAATATTGCATGGAACAGACTGGCAATGGCCACATGGGGTTACGCATCATCTGACCTTAATGCCATAGTGAATGAAGCAGCTGCAAGACCATGGCGTGAAGCGTTCCATCAAATGGAAAAAACCAAAAAGGAATTGATACTTAAAGGGCAAGACCCTGACCAAGCAGAAGAACAAGCACAAAAAACGGTAAAATTACGAAAGGTAGGTACTCCGGATTTGATCTACGCAGCCAAAAAGAAAAAATCTTCTTTGCCTCCATGGTATGCACAAGCCAAAAAACAAATCGGCAAACAGGAAGAAAAAACAGTAGTGGACGGAAAAGAACATCTTAGAATAACAGACAGTAAACTCGGACCTGCTGAAAAAGAACAGTTTAAGGAATTGCTGGACGTCATTGCTAAAAATAATAAATGGTACGTTAAATTATACAAAAAAGTATTAAAATATATTGGTCTATGGGTACCTGCTCCGATATAAATGGTGGGTAAAAATATGTTGAAGAAGGTGATAATGCTATTAGTGCTGTTAACAATGGTTAGTTATTCTATGACCATAGCATTAGAAAACACAAAAACCACCTTGATAAGTGAGGTTACAGTAAACAATGACAATTTTACAGACAAAGAAGGCACAATACAAATCAAAGCGAGTGTAACAAACTCTAAAAACTTTCCAAGGATATTGTACATTGGAGAAGTTTTTGAAGATGAGATTGAAGTTATTAAACCGTTAGGTGCAATAGATGCCAACACAAAAACATATACGACAATCAACCTTAAAACAAACTATAATGATGAAACGATAAGAAACCGGACATTTGTTTTGCTTTTAAATAAAGATCAGGAAGACAACAAATTTCCTGTTAAATTTTTCAATGTTAAAGAAGACTGGGGGGAATATAAAAACAAAGTTACAGAGATGCTTATCCATTCAAACGTTGTAACCATACCTATAATTGCAATCATAATTATTCTACTACTAACATTATTATCCCAGGCAGTTTCCGCCAAACCATTTCAAGTCAAATACTTATTCTTCCCAAAATTCAAAACTATTTATGAAGAAATCGCAAACGTTTTATTTAACCCGTTAACATGGCTGATTGAAATCGTCTTAATAATTATTATGGGAGGCATAATTAATTACTACTACGGCAACGCGCCAAACATGGATTCATGGTTTCAAATATTTATCATCAGTAGCGTAGGAGCAATATTCTTCCCGATTATTTATCTATCATTTGCATGGTTCATTGAAAAAAGCAAAGAATTCAAACCATTAAAATTCTTCTGGGGATTATTCTTATACGGTGCAATCGCAGCATATTTTGCATTCCTGATCAACACATTCATAATACAACAAACAAACAGCATGGAACTTGGCGAAATAACTTACCTATTAATAACGGCAGTAATCATTGCACCGATAATTGAAGAATTAGTTAAACTAAGCGGATTATTTATAACGTCCATGCATTCACAATACAACGATGCAATAACAGGATTAATGTTCGGTTTCACGGTTGGCGTAGGGTTTAGTTTTATTGAAAACTGGTTTTATTTTGCATCACGAACCGACCCATTTACCCTTGGTTTTGTTCCGTGGGTTCAATTAATTATATACCGTTCAATTTTCAACAGTTTGGCTCACGGGATTGTGACTGGAGTTGGCGGTGCAATCATTGGCCATGTTAAATCATTAAGCAATAACAAAGGCATGAT
>CAYOKY010000098.1:0-4076 GCA_964404695.1 Microcaldota archaeon
GGATAAGGTATTGTATCCCTTATGTGATCCATACCAAGCATCCATTTCATGAAACGTTCTAGACCAAGCCCAAACCCGCTGTGAGGCACTGAACCAAATCTTCTTAGGTCAACGTACCAACTATAAGATGGATCATTAGGATTAAGATTCCATTTTTTCATTGCATCCAACAATTCTTGTAAATCTGAAATTCTTTCAGAACCACCTATTATTTCACCGTGACCTTCAGGCGCTAAAATGTCCGCGGCCAAAACGTATTCAGGATTTTTCGGATCAGTTTTCATGTAGAATGCCTTCATGTCCCTTGGGAAACGTTCAAGAATTAAAGGTTGAGTCAAATCCTGTGTTAATATTTTTTCTTCATCAGCACCGGGATCGTCGCCCCATTCAATTTTCACATCCATACTCTGCAACTTTTTAATCATGTCATCATAACTAATCCTGTCAAACGGAGCTTTAACATTCTTTAAAACATTAGGATCACGGTTCAAATTTTCTAAAATATCACTATGATTTTTAACAAAGTTCTGGACAACATATTCAACCATTTGCTCTTGAAGTTTAACATTATCTTCGTAATTATACCATGCCATCTCAGGCTCAATATGCCAATACTCTGTAAGGTGCCTAACCGTCCTAGATTTCTCAGCCCTAAACGACGGTGCCCAACTATATACCTTACCCAATGAATAAATCAAAGATTCTGCATATAACTGTCCACTTTCAGTGAGAAATGCCTTTTCTTTAAAATAATCAACTTCAAAAACTTGTGCCCCGCCTTCACATTCATTCTTTACAAGAATAGGCGGTACAATTTCATAGAAACCCCTTTCATTAAAGAATTGGCGCAGATAATTTGAAATATGATGCCTTGCTTTCAAAACATTTGACATCTTTTGAGAACGCAACCATAAATGACGATTGTCCAATAAAAATTCTGTTGAAACATCTTTTGCAATCCTGAACGGTTCACCAACGCATACAGGTTCAACGGAAGTTAACTGCAATTCCCTGCCACCTGGAGCACGCTCATCCTTATGAACCTTACCTTTAACTATTACTGAACTTTCAATATACAACTTGTTTGCATTATCCCAATCATTATTATTAACTTCTTCTTTTGAAACTACTGTTTGAATTATGCCAGTAGCATCCCTTAAAATAATAAACTTAAATTTATCTGAACCACGTTTGCGATAAACCCAGCCCTTGACAGTTACTTCACCGTCATCCATAGATAACGCTTCCTTGACAGTTTTAAATTTATCCATAATATTTCACCTGTACGTAATACATATTCAATTATTATATGCTCAATTATTTAAGATTATGTTTAGATAAAACGTAAACAATTAACACTACGAAAAGCACCATGATACTCAACAAAATTATACGATCAATCATAATAGAAAAATGGAACTAAAGTTTTATAAGGATATTGACAGTTGATAAGATAATGATCAGTATTTATAAGAAAACTAGAGGTATGGACAATTTAAAGGTTGCAAAAACCATTCAGAAAGGGTGCTGGGTTAACATGATTGATCCACTCCCAATAGAAATTGAACATGTTTCAAAAGTTATGAAAATAGATATTGAACATTTAACTTATCCGTTAGATATTAACGAAGCACCGCGTATTGAACATGACAAAAACTTTATTTCAGTCATTTTTAAAATCCCGCATTTAGTCAAAAGCAACATGAGATTTGAAACCTATCCTTTAGGAATTATAATAAAAGATAATTGTATTATTACAGTATGCAAAAAGCCAAATGAACTGATTAATGATTTTGAAGGAGATAAAATCAAGAATTTTTATACGTCCATGCAAGTCAGGTTCCTTCTTCAACTTTTTTTAAGGTCAAGTTATTATTATATGCAATATTTAAGAAACATGGAAAAAGAAATAGGACTTGTTGAAGAAAGGTTAGCAAAAATCTTCAGGAATGAAGACCTGATGAGTTTAACTATTTTAGAAAAAAGCCTGCTTTATTTTAATACTGCCGCTTTGTCTAATGACAACGTAATGCGAAAAATCCTTACAGGCAAAATTGTAAAATTATATGAAAATGATCAGGAATTGATGGAAGACATCTTAATTGAAAACGAACAGGCAATACAAATGACTGCAATATACCGTGAACTTATTACTGCTTTAAGAGATGCATATTCATCAATGGCGGCCAACAATCTTAGTGATATCATGAAATTTTTAACTGCAATCACGTTAGTTATATCTATCCCTACAATGATTGCAAGTTTTTATGGAATGAACTTTCAAAACATACCTATGTTTGATAACCCATATGGATTTATCATAATAACCGTATTTTCAATAATATTAGCAATACTAATAGCAATGTGGATGAAAAGAAAAAGATTTTTGTGATTCAATGATAATCTTTATAGGAATGGGAGGTAGCGGCATCATTGGCGATGTTTTCAGTTCATCATTTCAAAACATTATATCTATCCACTCAGACCAAATTCCACAAACATTTGTAAACAAGAATAATCATTACATTATTGTAAGTTATTCAGGCAATACAAAAGAAACAATATCGGCTTTTGAACAAATAAAAGATTATAACCACACAATAATAAGCTCAGGAGGCATACTTGGCCGGGAAAATAATGTTATTGAAGTTCCAAATGGTTATGTACCAAGAGATGCATTTGAGATAATGTTTAAAACGACATATGAAACATTATCAAAAATGATAGACCTCCCAGAATATCCAACCATACAAAACCCTGAAGACAAAGAAATAGAAAAAATGATGGCATGCTTTGATAAAACTCCAATAATTTACAGCCACGAAACATTAAAACCATTAAGTTACAGACTAAAAACCCAGATAAATGAAAATATCAAGAAACATGCGTTTTGCAATGTTCTCCCGGAAATGAGCCATAATGAAATTGAAGCGAAAAATCATGATGCCTTTTCAACCATACTGTTCAAAAGTAAACATAATAAATACGTAGAAGCATGGGAAAAAGCTGTTGATTTTGAATACACAACGTTTAATCTCAAAGGACAAAACTTATTAGAACAAATCCTTTATGGGATAAGATTAAGCGACCTTGCAACTGTTAAATATTCAAAACAAAACAATATTCAAAGGATTGAAACCCCTTATATTCAAAATTTTAAGGAACATTTAAATCAAAAATTAGAATAGAACAATTCAATCAAAAATCAAATAATTTAAACTGAAAAGTAAATCAAAACATAGAATTTAAACTGAAAAGTAAATCAAAACATAGAATTAAAACTGAAAAATAAATTTGAATATTTATAAAATAAAGATAAATAATATAAAATTAAAAAAGGAAAAATAAAGCCAAAATAATTACTCAACTTTATCTAAAGACTTTCTTGCTGATTTCAATAATAGTTTTTGTTCAGCACTTGCAACGTTCCTTTTAACCGATTCAATCACATCAGGATTAAGAGACATGCTTGTTATTCCCATGTTAACCAACATCTCTGCAAACTCAGGATAAACACTCGGTGCCTGCCCGCAAATTGAAACTGTTACATCCCTACGATTACACACTTCAGTAACCATCCCTATAGCTTTCAAAACCGCTTCATTGCGTTCATCAAAATCTTGTGAAATCTTAGCGTTATCCCTATCAACACCTAAAATAAGTTGAGTCAAATCATTGCTTCCAATTGAAACACCGTCAACGCCAACATCAATAAACTTGTCCAGTAATAAAACTGTTGAAGGCACTTCAACCATTATCCATAGTTTGAAATCCTTAGTCCTGTAAAGATTTTTATGATGCAACAACTCTTTGATAGCTTTCAATTCTCCAACCCTTCTTACAAAAGGTATCATCAACCATAAGTTTTTCAAACTGAATGATTCCCTAACCTTTTTTATGGCATCAAGTTCCATTTCAAAAACGGCAGGATCCATAATATATCTGATTGCACCGCGGTAACCCATCATAGGATTTTCTTCATGGCCTTCATATTTTTCACCGCCTTCCAAACTTTGATATTCATTGGTTTTGAAATCAGTAGCGCGATATACAACAGGTCTGGGATAAAATACTGC